>NZ_LZMM01000077.1:0-108556 GCF_001665945.1 Kocuria sp. ICS0012
GGCCGGGCCCAGCCCTTGAACGGGGCGCCGTCGTAGCCCAGTTCCACCCGCAGTCTGAGGGTCTCCCCCGTCATCTGTGCGTTCCTCCCGAGGACGACGACGCCGCCGCAGGAACCAGCGGCGGCGTCGTGACGGTCGTGCTACTCAGAAGTCCCGATCACTCGGAGATCTTCTGGGCGGCGGCACCGCCGGCGGGCTGGAAGCCGGCTGCCTCGGCATTGGCCGGGGAGTCGAACCAGATCTCGGCGGTCGTGCCGGAGTACCAGCGCGAACCGGGCACGTGGTACTTCATGGAGTTGCGGTTGCCCTTGACGGTGAAGCCCTCGGGGGCCTCGCCGGACTCGAGCGGCGCATGGGAACCGGCGAACTCGGCGTCCTGGTTCTCCTCGGCGACCTCGGCGGCCTCCTCGGAGCCAATGGCCGGAGCCTGCTCTTCGGCGGGGATCTCGTTCTTCTTGACGTCCTCGGCGGTAGAACCGGCGGGGGTGTCCACGGGAGCGGCGGGCTCGGCGGCGGCCTTGGTCGTGGCGCGCTCAGCCTCGGCCACGGTCTCCCGCTTGGCCACGGGCTCCATGACGAGCTCGATCACGGCCATGGGGGCGTTGTCGCCCTTGCGGTTGCCGATCTTGGTGATGCGGGTGTACCCGCCGTCGCGGCCTTCCATGGCGGGCGCGATGCTGGTGAACAGCTCGTGCACCACGGACTTGTCGGTCAGCTGACGCATGACGCGACGGCGGGCCGCGAGGTCACCGCGCTTGGCGAACGTGATCAGGCGCTCGGCCACGGGACGCAGGCGCTTGGCCTTGGTCACGGTGGTGGTGATGCGCTTGTGCTCGAACAGCTGCTGCGACAGGTTCGAGAGGATCATGCGCTGGTGGGTCGGCCCGGCGCCGAGACGGGGTCCCTTGGTAGGGGTAGGCATAGTAGGTCTCCTGATGATCGGGCCCGTGCGGTCCGCTCAGCGGCCGCGGGGCACGGAAAGTGGTGTGGGCGTCAGTCGAGATCGACGTCGAACGGGTTGTTGTTCTCGTCCTCGTCCTCGAGCGACGCCGCGTGGGCGGCGAGGTCGTAACCCGGAGGGGAATCCTTCAGGGCCAGACCGAGCTCACCGAGCTTCTCCTTGACTTCATCGATGGACTTGGCACCGAAGTTGCGGATGTCCATGAGGTCCGCTTCGGAGCGGCCCACGAGTTCACCCACGCTGTGGATGCCCTCGCGCTTGAGGCAGTTGTACGAACGCACGGACAGCTCGAGGTCCTCGATGGGCAGCGCCATGTCCGCGGCAGCCGCGGCGTCCGTGGGCGAAGGCCCGATCTCGATGCCCTCGGCAGCCGAGTTCAGCTCGCGCGCCAGGCCGAACAGCTCGACCAGCGTGGTGCCCGCCGAAGCCACCGCGTCACGCGGGGAGATGGCTTCCTTGGTCTCGACGTCCAGGATGAGCTTGTCGAAGTCGGTGCGCTGTTCCACACGGGTGGCCTCCACGCGGAAGGTCACCTTCAGGACGGGGGAGTAGATGGAATCCACGGGGATCCGACCGACTTCCGCGTCACCCGACTTGTTCTGCGACGCCGATACGTAACCGCGCCCGCGCTCGATGGTCAGCTCGATCTCGAGCTGGCCCTTGGAGTTCAAGGTCGCGATATGCAGATCGGGGTTGTGGACCTCGACACCGGCCGGGGCGGAGATGTCCGCCGCGGTGACCTCGCCCGGACCCTGCTTGCGCAGCCACGCGGTGACGGGCTCGTCCTCCTCGGAGGACAGGGAGAGTTTCTTGATGTTGAGGATGAGCTCGGTGACGTCCTCTTTGACACCCTCCACGGTGGAGAACTCGTGCAGCACACCGTCGATGCGGATGCTGGTCACGGAGGCCCCGGGGATGGAGGACAGGAGCGTACGGCGCAGGGAGTTACCGAGGGTGTAACCGAAACCCGGTTCCAGCGGTTCGATCACGAACCGGGAACGGTTCTCGGCCACAGCCTCTTCCGTGAGGGTGGGGCGCTGTGCGATGAGCACTGATGTTTCCTTTCAGCGTGCCTCCGCCATATGACGCACGCAGGTGGTGGAAAACAAAATGGGTGGGTGCCGCGGTGAGCAGGCGTGAAACACCGCGTCGAAGCGTGGTCACCCGCACCCAGGGGGCACGGGCGACCACGCGGGACGTGTCAGACGCGGCGGCGCTTGGGGGGCCGGCAGCCGTTGTGCGCGGACGGGGTGACGTCCTGGATGGACCCGACCTCCAACCCGGTGGCCTGCAGTGCGCGGATCGCGGTCTCGCGGCCCGAACCGGGGCCCTTAACGAACACGTCCACCTTGCGCATGCCGTGCTCCTGCGCGCCCTTGGCAGCGGCCTCGGCGGCCTGCTGCGCGGCGAACGGGGTGGACTTCCGCGAACCCTTGAAGCCCATGCCGCCGGCCGAGGCCCACGACAGGACCGCACCCGAGGGGTCGGTGATGGAAACGATGGTGTTGTTGAACGTGGACTTGATGTGGGCCTGGCCCTGCGTCACGTTCTTGTTAACCTTGCGACGCGGCTTGCGAGCAGCCGTCGCGCGAGTCTTCTGAGCCATGAATTCTCCTACAAAGATCTTCGACGTAGATCAGCCACCGGCGGCGGTGGCGACCACGATTACTTCTTCTTGCCGGCGACCGTGCGCTTGGGACCCTTGCGGGTGCGAGCGTTGGTCTTCGTGCGCTGGCCGTGGACCGGGAGGCCACGGCGGTGACGCAGTCCCTGGTAGCTGCCGATCTCGACCTTGCGGCGAATGTCGGCGGCAACCTCGCGGCGCAGATCGCCTTCGACCTTGTAGTTGCCTTCGATGTAGTCGCGCAGCTCCACGAGCTGGGCGTCGGTGAGATCCTTGACGCGCACGTCGCCCGAGATGCCGGTGGCATCCAGGGTTGCGAGAGCGCGCGTGCGTCCCACGCCGTAGATGTAGGTCAGCGCGATTTCCAGCCGCTTTTCGCGGGGGAGGTCGACGCCTGCGAGACGAGCCATATCGGCGGTTCTCCTTGTACTGTCCGGAGGTCTTGAACACTGCGTCCCGGATGTTTCGTCACATCCGGTCTCCGGCCTCCGTGCCGGGGGTTGCCGCACCCGTGGGTGCCAGCTGCAGTGCCCGTTCTGTCAATCCACTTGCGTGGGGGCGTTCCCGTCAGCCCTGGCGCTGCTTGTGCCGGGGGTTCTCGCAGATCACCATGACCCGCCCGTTACGGCGAATCACCTTGCACTTGTCGCAGATCTGCTTGACGCTCGGTTGGACCTTCATCGCATTCCTTCGCGTACTCGTAATGGCGTGTGCACCGGAGACACCGCGCCCGGGCCGAGGTACCGGCCGTGCACGGTGGTTCTGGGTCTTACTTGTAGCGGTAGACGATCCGGCCTCGGGAAAGGTCATAGGGGCTGAGCTCCACCACGACGCGGTCCTCAGGGAGGATCCGGATGTAGTGCTGGCGCATCTTGCCAGAGATGTGGGCGAGCACCTTGTGACCGTTGGTCAGCTCAACACGGAACGACGCATTGGGCAGTGCCTCGACCACAGTGCCTTCGATCTCGATGACTCCGTCTTTCTTGGCCATATCCTCCGCTAACTTCTCGAGGGGTCCGGTTGTCCTACCGGACGGCGGTGCCCGGACCGGTAGTCCCCCCAGACGAACAACCCCGCACTACGATTCGCAGTGGGGGTCATGGGATGGGTGGGCACGGCTCGGTCTGCGAGCACAAACAACCAACGCACGACACTACGCTGTTTCGCCCGTCTTCGCAAGCTGGAGGGCAGCGCCACGACGACGCCGCGCTGCCCCGCCGTCAGCCCCCGGCACCGCGGTAGTGCTCTTCCGTGAGTGTGGTGCTCTTCCGTGAGTGTGGTCCCGCTAGTCCCTGAGCCTGGTCCCGTCGGCCGACACCGGGCCGCCCGTTCGCTGGGCCCACTCCTCACGACGCGGGTGGCCCCGCGCCGGTTCAGACGTCCGTGGCCAATTGGCCGCACGCGCCGTCGATGTCGGAGCCGCGAGTGTCCCGCACCGTGGTGGGGATGCCGTGGGCGCGCAAGCGCTCCACGAAGTTCTGCTCCACGCCACGGCGCGAGGCCGTCCACTTGGAGCCGGGGGTGGGGTTGAGCGGGATGGGGTTCACGTGTACCCACCCGGCACCACGCTTGTTGAGCTTCTCCCCCAGCAGGTCCGCCCGCCAGCCCTGGTCGTTGATGTCACGGATCAGCGCGTACTCGATCGACACGCGCCGGCCGGTGGCGTCGTAGTAGTCGCGCGCGGCGTCGAGCGCCTCGTCCACCTTCCAGCGAGTGTTGATGGGGATCAGTTCGTCGCGCAGTTCGTCGTCCGGGGCGTGCAGGGACAGCGCCAGCGTGATGGGCAGCTTCTCGAGGGTGAACTTGCGGATCCCGGGAACCAGACCCACGGTGGACATGGTGAGCCCGCGCGCAGAGATCCCGAGTCCTTCCGGGGAGGGGTCGATGATCCGATGTACGGCGCCCATGGTGGCCTTGTAGTTGGCCAGGGCCTCCCCCATGCCCATGAACACGATGTTGGACACCCGCTGGGGCACGTCCTCCGGGTCCCCCACCACGCCGTCGCGCAGCGCCCGCACACCCTGGACCACTTGATCGGCGATCTCGGCGGCGGAGAGGTTGCGTGTGAGGCCGGACTGGCCGGTCGCACAGAACGGGCAGTTCATCCCGCACCCCGCCTGGGACGAGATGCACATGGTCACGCGCTTGTCGTAGCGCATGAGCACCGACTCGACCATGGCGCCGTCGAACAACCGGTGGACGGACTTGACGGTCATCCCCTGGTCCGCGCGCAATTGCCGCACGGTGGTCAACAGCGGCGGCAGGGCCTTGGCCGCGAGCTCGTCCCGCTGGGCGGCGGGCAGATCCGTCATGGCCGCGGGGTCCGCCTCGAAGCGCTCGAAGTAGTGCTTGGACAGCTGCGACGCCCGGAACGCGGGGTAGCCCGCGTCCTGCAGGAACTGCTTGCGGCCGGCCATGTCGAAGTCCGCGAGGTGCAGCGGGGGCTTGCCGCGCCGCGCGGGCTTGAACACGAGCTGGCCGGTCTTGGGTTTCGGGGTGATCTCAACGGGTTGTGCCGTCATGGGAATCCTCTCCCTGTTCTCGGGGTGGTTCTGTGGTGTCAGGGGTCGGGTGGACGTTGCGGGACGAGCTGTGACGATCGGACCTGCGGCGGCAGGCCGTCAGGCAGCGGGGATCGGGACCGGGCGGACCCCCAAGGGTTCGAGTTCGGAGCGGCCACCGTCCTCCGCGGTGAGCACCCACACGCCCTGGCTGTGGCGGCACACGGTGTGCTCCCACTGGCTCGCGCGCGAGCCGTCCGTGGTCACGACCGTCCATTCGTCCTCGAGCACGCGGGTCTCGATCCCGCCGCGCACGAGCATCGGTTCGATGGCCAGAGCCATGCCCGTGACGAGTTTGGGCCCGCGATTGCTGACCGCGTAGTTGGGGACGTCCGGGGCCATGTGCATCTCGGTGCCGATGCCGTGGCCCACGTAGTCCTCGAGGATCCCGAGACGCCCGCCCACGGTGTCCCGCACGTGGTCCTCGACCGCGCGGCCGATGTCCCCCACGTGGGTACCGGTGGCCATCGCGGCGATGCCGCGCCACATGGCCGCACGCGTGACGTCCGACAGTTCCTGGTCGGCGGGGTCGTGGGTCGTCCCCACGAGCACGGTGCGCGCGGAGTCCCCGTGCCAACCGGCCACGATCGCACCGCCGTCGATCGATACGATGTCACCGTCCGCCAAGACGCGCTGCCCGGGGATTCCGTGCACGACCTCGTCGTTGACGGAGGTGCACACCGTGGCCGGGTAGCCGTAGTAGCCCAGGAAGTTGGACTGCGCGTCGTACTCGTCCAGGACCTCGCGGAATGCACGGTCGAGGTCCGCGGTGGTGGCCCCGGGGACGGCGGCCGCGACCGCGGCGTCGAGCGCGAGTGACGTGACCACGCCCGCCCGGGACATGGCCGCCAACTCGGCGTCCGACTTCAATTGGATCTTGCGGCGTCCGAACACGGTGCTCGGGACCTCCCCTGATGGTTGATGTTCGTCTGACGGGCGAGCCCCCAGACCGACTCTTCGCGCCGGTCTGGGGGCTCGTGATGGTTCTGGTGTTCGACGGCGCGCCCCCGGCCGCGGCCGAGCGGCGCCGTTCGTGTGGATTGCGGCTCAGGCGGGCAATGCCGCCAGGATGCGCTCGGTGACCTCGTCGATGCCGCCGAGTCCGTCCACGCGCGTGACGATGCCCCGGTCCTCGTACAGCTCCACGACCGGTGCGGTCTGCTCGTCGTAGACGTCCAGACGGTGCCGGATGACGTCCTCGGTGTCGTCCGTGCGGCCCTGGTCCTGGGCGCGGCCCAACAACCGGGAGACGAGTTCCTCGTTGTCCGCGGTAAGCAGCAGCACCACGTCCAGGGAGACCCCGTTGGCCTCGAGGATCCGGTCCAGTTCACGGACCTGGGCCACGGTGCGCGGGTACCCGTCCAGCAGGAAGCCGTCGCGGACGTCGTCGTGCGACAACCGGTCACGCACCATGTTGTTGGTCACGGAATCCGGGACCAGGTTCCCGGCGTCCGTGTAGCGCTGGGCTTCCTTGCCGAGTTCGGTCTGTTCCTTGATGTTGGCGCGAAAGATGTCACCGGTCGAGATGGCGGGAACGCCTAGTCGCTCGCAGATCCGCGCGGCCTGGGTGCCCTTGCCCGCGCCCGGCGGTCCAATGATCAACATGCGGGTCATGTTCTCTCCTTGCGTCAACGTCAGGTTCTCCCCCACTCTACCGGGCGGTGGACCAGCCTGCCGTGGCCGTGCACGGGCTCAGGTGCGCAGCAGACCCTCGTAGTGGCGCTGTTGCAACTGGGCGTCGATCTGCTTGACGGTGTCCAGACCCACGCCCACCATGATCAGCAGCGACGGGCCGCCGAAGGGGAAGTTCTGGTTCGCGTCGAAGAGCACGAGCGCCACGAGCGGGATCATGGACACGATGCCCAGGTACAGCGCACCGGGCAGCGTAATCCGGGAGAGCACGTAGCGCAGGTAGTTCTCGGTGGGACGGCCCGCGCGGATCCCCGGGATGAAGCCGCCGTAGCGCTTCATGTTGTCGGAGACCTCTTCGGGGTTGAACGTGATGGACACGTAGAAGTACGTGAAGGCCACGATCAGCAGGAAGTAGACCGTCATATAGATCGGGTGGTCACCGCGAGCCAGGTACGTGTTGACCCAGTTGACCCACCCCGGAACGGGGCTGCCGTCGTCGGGCATCGCGAACTGCGCGATCATCGTGGGCAGCATGAGCATGGAGGACGCGAAGATGATGGGGATCACGCCGGCCATGTTGACCTTGAGCGGGATGTAGGTGCTGGTCCCGCCGATGGTGCGGCGGCCCACCATGCGCTTGGCGTACTGCACCGGGATCCGGCGCTGCGACTGCTCCACGAACACCACGCATGTGATGACCACCAGTCCCACGGCACACACGCCCAGGAACAGGCCCCAACCGCGGGTGCGCAGGATGTCACCGAGCGCGGACGGGAACGTGGCCGCAATGGAGGTGAAGATCAGCAGGGACATGCCGTTACCCACGCCGCGGTCCGTGATGCGCTCACCGAGCCACATGATCACGGTGGTGCCCGCGGTCATCGTGAGGATCATGATCACGAGCACCAAGAGGGAGTCGTCCGGAATGACGGGCAGGGGGCAGTTGCCGAGCAGGTTGCCCGAACGCGCCAGGGAGATCACGGTGGTCGCGTTCAACGCGGCCAGCCCGATCGTGAGGTAGCGGGTGTACTGCGTGAGCTTGGTCTGCCCCTGCGCACCCTCCTCGTGCAGTTCCTGGAACCGCGGGATCACCACGCGCAGCAACTGCACGATGATGCTCGCGGTGATGTAGGGCATCACGCCCAGCGCGAAGATGGACAGCTGCAACAGGGCCCCACCGCTGAACAGGTTGACCAGGTCGTACGCGCCACCCGTGGTGTTGCCCAGGGCGAGACACTGCTGCACGTTGCCGTAGTCCACACCCGGTGCGGGGATGAACGTCCCCAACCGGTAGATCACAATGATCCCCAGTGTGAACAGCAGCTTGTTGCGCAGCTCCGGCGTGGTAAACGCCCGTGCGAAAGCACTGAGCACAGGTCCTCCTCCAAAAACGTGGTGGCCCGGTGGGTTCCGACCCCGGGCAAGTCTAGCGAAGGATCCGCCGCGACCCCGGCGGTCGGTCTTGCGACATCCTGGTAAAGCGATTCGGGCGACGCGGTCCGGGCGTCGTCGTGGGGGTAACGCAACGGGCCCCGCGGCCCCGCCAACCCCCCGCGGGCGCGGCCGCGAAAAGGGGGAAACCAAAAAAACACACAAAGGGGGGGGGGGGGGGGGGGGGGGGGGGCCCCCCCCCCCGCCCCCCCCCCCCCCCCCCCCCCCCCCCCCGCGCCCCGGGGCCCCCCCCCCGCCCCCCCCCCCCCCCCCGCCCGCCCGCCCCCCTCCCCCCCCCCCCCCCCCGTCCGCCGTCGTCAGATGTACCGCCTGGATCCCGGGAACGGGCGGCGACGTACGAGGTCGTCAGCCTCCGAAGCCGATGTCCAGGGACACGACGCCCACGCCGATCACCATGGCGGTGGCCAGCAGGAACGCGAGCACGATCAGAATGAGCCCCCACGGGGTGCCCTTCTGCGGGTTGCTGGGCTGAGTTTTGGGCGTGTCTTCCATGATCTTCCCTTCGTGTGGTCGGAGTTAAAGTCTGGCAGGTCGCGGAGAGTTCAGGGGAAAGTGACATGGGGCGGGGCGGTTGCCGCTCTTGCCCTGGCGTCTGTGCGTGCTGTTGTGGCCATGAACACTTTCTTCAACTCCATGCGCAACCTCGGCTTCCGACGCGAGTTCCCGCGAGCAGCGTTCCCAACCGTTCGCCACCCCCGGTCCCGAGATCCACTGATCGGGACGCACTGCGCACGGCCGCGAGACAGTCCGCCTCGACATCCCACGGTGGCTCAGTAGCGGTCAGTCGGCCTTCCAACCGTGAGAAGTCCCAGCCGACCATCCGGGTGCGGTCGTAAACGGCGCGCAATGAGTCGATCGTCATGCTTCATTGTGGTCTCCCACCGCGCCCCGTGAGGCTGTGTGTTCTCAGCTGCCGGAGCTCTCTGCCCCATCGAGTTCCTCGGCGGCGGCGCCGTCGGACTCCGGATCCTGCAGTGCGGGCCCGCCCACGGCCCGGTCCTGCCAGGTGAGCACGCGCCATGCGCCGGGCTCGCCGTCGAGCACGACGACGCCCGTGTTCGACAATCCGTTGGTCGCCGTGAACTTACGGTCCAGGTTGGCGCACCGCAGCGCACACCACGCACGGATGACGGCGCCGTGCGACACGAGAACAGCCACGCGGTCCGGTGCCAGAGCAGTGGACGCTTCCTCGACGACGGCGTCGAAGCGCGCCATGACGTCGTGGCCGTTCTCGTCCGACCCGGGGATCCTCGAATCAAGGCCGCCATCCGCCCAGCTCAACGCTGATTCCAGATAGGTCTCGATCGAATCGTGGTCGTTGGCCATTTCCAAATCCCCGGCACCGATCTCACGCAGACCCTCACGGATCTCGGTCGACAACTCGCGCGCATCCGCGAGCGGGGCGGCCGTCTGCTGGGTGCGCACGAGGTTGGAGGCGTAGATCGCACTGATGGGCTCACCCGCCAGCGCCTGCACGAGGGCCCGCGCCTGCTCACGCCCCAGGTCGGTGAGGTCCGCGCCGGGTGCGGCGGTGTCCAAGTGATGGCCCACGTTGGAGGAGGTCTGGCCATGACGCACCAGGATGAGTCGCACGGGGATATGCCCCTTTTCAGTTGCCGGGGGTCTTGGAGGTCCTACCCGGTCCACGGTAGCTCAGGGAGGAATCCTCTGAGCCACGCACCACGACTGCGGGCCGAGGAGCGACCCTGGCCGTACTGGCCGTCACGCTGCTCACCGGGTGTGGGGGCGGGACGCCCCGTAGCGCAGGACCGCCCCGGAGCCGAGCCACTCCACGACCCGGTCTGCCAGCAGACGGCCGATCGTCATGGTTGCGGAGAAGGCACCACAGGCGACGGCCGCGGTGCCCGCGGAGGTGCCGAGCGCGTCCTTCAGGCTGCGCTCGCGCGGAGCTCCACCCGATTGTCACTGACTCTCCCGCCGCCGAGACGGACGTGGCGTCCCTGCGTGCGACAGGAGCCACCGTCACTGTGACGGCCTAGGGCTGAGCCGCAGGAAATACCCTAGAGTAACTTCTATGTCTGACCACCGGAACTCCCCCGTAGCCGGCATCCGCCGCGAAAACCTGAGCATTCCCGTCGCCTCGGACGCCGTGGCGGGCACGCTGTGGCTGCCCGAGAGCGAGCCGCGCGGCGTCGTCGTCATCCACCCCGCCACCGCAACGCCCGAACGGTTCTACGCCGGGTTCGCCGAGTACGTGACGGGCCGCGGTCTTGCGGCGGTGACCTATGACTACCGCGGCACGGGCCGCTCCGGGGAGCCCCGGAAGAACCCGCACCTGCGCATGCGCGACTGGATGGGCGGGGACGTCCCCGCCGTGGCCGCCTGGACCCGCGCACGGTTCCCCGGGCTTCCACTGCACGCCGTGGGTCACAGCATCGGCGGGCACGCCATGGTCCTCGGCCACGGGCTCGAGGGCCTCGACCGGTTCGCGGTGGTCTCCTCCCACCTGGCGCACACCCGCACGATCGCCCCGCGGAAGGAGCAGCTGCGCGTGGCCGCCATGCTGCATGTCGTGGGCCCGGCACTGAGCCGGACCCTGGGGTACATGCCCGGCAAGCGGCTCGGCATCGGAGAAAACATGCCCACAGCCGCGATGGTCGAGTGGGGGTCGTGGGTACGGCGTCCCGGCTACTTCTTCGACGACCCGTCCATGGACGCGACGGCCCGTGCGGCCGCGGTCACCCAGGATGTGCTCGCGCTCGGCGCCTCCGACGATCCCTGGGCCAGCCCCGCGCAGATGAGGGCCCTGACCGGGCGGCTCACCTCCGCCGCGGTGGAGCACCGCACGTTCACCCCGGAGCAGCTGGGCGTTCCGCGCATCGGCCACCACGGCCTGTTCCGCCGCTCCGCCGCCGACGCCGTGTGGCCGGGCCTCGTGGACTGGCTCACCGCGCCGTCACCCCAGGGCTGAACGGCCCGGCTTCCCGGGACTGCACGCTCCGGGTGGAGAAGGGCAGCCGCGACGTCGCCCTGGGCGCTCAGGCGTTGACGGGTCGGCGCACGGGCCTGTCCGCCGGCTGGCGCCACACGAGGGCCGCCACGGTCAGCATGAGCACCTCGGCGATGAGACCGAACGGCACGGGCAGCAGCGGGATCAGTGCAGCAGCAGTGTGACGGACAGCGTCGTGGGCTCGAGGGCCCTCACGGCGTGCAGCAGCCCCTCCGTGAGGTGCAGCACCTGGCCCGGCCGCAGCTGCACGGGACCCTCCGGGAGCTGGAAGTCCACGCTCCCCCGGACCACCTGGATCAGCGCCGGGTGCGGTGCGGCGTGCTCGTGGAGCTCGTCGCCCTCGTGGAACTCGAAGGCGACCACCTTGACGCCGTCCTCCTCCACCACCGTGGCAGCACTGGGGCGGCCCGGACGGGGTTCGCTGCGGCCGACCAGCTCTGTAAGGGTGGCGACTCCACTCCCGGAGCCGTGGTGGGTGGTGTGCTCGAACGAGTGGTGCGCCATCGCTTCTCAGGTCCCCTCCGTGAATTGCTCGAAACATAATCAGCATAT
Source organism: Kocuria sp. ICS0012 (assembly GCF_001665945.1). Lineage (NCBI taxonomy): Bacteria > Bacillati > Actinomycetota > Actinomycetes > Micrococcales > Micrococcaceae > Kocuria > Kocuria sp. ICS0012. Next base: position 11,754 of record NZ_LZMM01000077.1, read on the forward strand.
TGCGTGCAAGTTATTGGATCAACGGGGGTTCACCCGGCCGGAACCGCCGAGGGGCAGTCGCCCTCCTCCTGCGGCACCTCCCAGCTGACCCGGCGCACCGAACGGCCCACCCGCGAGGAGGTCGTGGCCCGCCTGAGGACGCGCCCCCAGACACTCACCCGAGGGGCGCTCACACGAGGGCCAGCACGAACGTCCACACGCACACCACTACGAGCATGCCCAGGCTGTAGGCGATGGAGCCGCGCATGATCTCACTCTCCCGCCCGTTGAGACCCACCGCCCCAGCGGCGATCGCGATGGACTGCGGGGAGATGACCTTTGCGGTGGTGCCGCCTGTCGTGTTGGTCCCCACGAGGAGGGACGGGGCGGCGCCGATGCCCTGCGCCGTCGCCACCTGCAGCGGCGCGAAGAGGGTGTTGTTGTTGACCACCGAGCCCGTGAGGAACACGCCGATCCAGCCGATCACCGGGGCGATGAGCGGGAAGATGGGACCGACCGCGGCGAGCGCGGTGCCCATGGCGGTGGAGCCGCCGGAGTAGTTGGCGATGTTCGCGAGCACCAGGATCACGGCGATGAGCAGGATGGCCGGGCCCAGCGCCTTGAGTGCGCCCGCCAGCTCCTCCCCCAGTGCTTTGGCGTGCAGCTGCGGGGTGGTGAAGAACGTGATGAGCACCGCGATCAGGATGGCCGTTCCGGTGGCACCAAGGATCGAGAAGGTCCAGGTGGCATTGACGACCGTTCCGGCGGCGGTGGTCACGTGACCGGTGAGCCCGGGCATGGGCACCTTGAAGGTCGTGAAGCTCAGCGCACCCTCGGTGAAGAGGCCCTGCACGGCGGGCACGGACCACAGCAGGATCACACCGGTGAGGATGTAGAAGGGGCTCCACGCGCGGATCACCTCGCTCGCGGGATGGCTGGCCTCAGCGGTCTCGGGGGCCTCCGGGGCACGCGAGATCCGGCGCGGTGACCACACGTGGCACACCGCGAACAGGGCGACCATGGCTAGCAGGCCGGCCGCGAGATCTGCCAGCTCGGGGCCCATGAACCACAGCAGGCCACCCTGCACCGCGCAGAAGACCACCGAGGAGACGAGCGCCGGGAGCCAGGTCTCGCGCAGGCCGCGCACCCCGTCGACCATCCACACGAGCAGGAACGGAACGAGGAACGTGAGCGGCTGGAGCAGAAGCACGAGGGCTCGCGAGAGTTCCTGCGTCTCCATGCCGGTGACCTGCGCGCCCACGAGCACGGGCACGCCAATGGCGCCGTAGGCACCGGCGGCCACGTTGGCCACGAGGCACAGCACTGCGGCGCGCACGGGCGGGAACCCCAGCTGCACGAGCAGTGCCGCGCAGATCGCAATGGGCACGCCGAAGCCGGCCACGCCTTCCAGGAACGCGCCGAACGCAAACGCAATGAGCAGCACCTGCACGCGCTGGTCAGCGGAGACCGCGGCGATCGAGGAGCGGATCACGTCGAAACGGCCCGAGCGCACGCTCAGCCGGTACAGCCACACCGCCATGACGATGATGTACGCGATGGGCCACAGCGCGGTGAGCAGCCCCAGCAGACCTGCACCGGCCGCGGCGGAGACGGGCATGTGGAACACGAGCAGCGCCACCAGGATCTGCACCACCAGCGCGATGAGCCCCGATGTCAGCCCCGTGAGCTTGAACAGCATCATGCAGGCCAGGAACACGACTATCGGGATCGCGGCCACGAGCGCGGTCAGGGGCAGGCTGCCTAGGGTGTCAAGAGATTGGGTCCACATTGGAGCCTCCACGACGTCCGGCGGGTGAGCAGTCTTCAAGGCGGGCTCGCGACGTCGCCGCGGTGCGCGCCGTCGTCAGCCGCCGGTCGCGCAGCGGGGCGGTTTCTGGGAGCCAGCGGACTCTCGTAGCACCACGTGCGACGCGCCGCAGCGACGCCTTGATCACAGGGTCAACGCTAGTCCTGAACCGGGCAGTTCGGGCGGGAACCCTCCGGGGAGAGTGACAGGTGCGAGGCGAGACACTCGGCTGCGGAACTCCTGGGCAACGGCACAGCCGCCCAGGGGTCCGGAACCCCGCGAGTGGGAACAGGACACCGTAAAAATACCCACACTGTGAAATTACAATAGGCAAATCTTAGTTATTCTCAATGCCCTCGGCACCCGCCACAACCCTTTCTGGCGGCAGTACCGGAAACGCCTCAGAACGCGTCCCGCAAGACCCCTCCCGGCGTAGAATTGAGGGTGATGAACTCCCGGAGTTCAGCACTCGGCTCGCCCACTGACGAGGGGCAACGATGACGGCGACCATTCAGCGAAAACAACGCACGTCAGCCCCGCCGCGCACACGGCTGCCGGTATCGAACTTCGCCGCGAAAACCACCATGGCCGTCACCGGTCTCATTTTCGTCGGATTTGTGTTCGTGCACATGTACGGCAATCTGCACATCTTCCGCGGCCAGGAGGAGTTCGACCACTACGCACACTGGCTGCGCGAGATCCTGATGCCGCTCATGCCCTACGAGGGTGTCCTGTGGGTGCTGCGCGTCGTACTGCTGATCAGCCTGGTGCTGCACGTGGGCTGCGGGCTCCTGCTGTGGACGCGCGCCCGTCGAGCCCGCGGGGCGTTCCCCCGCACCGGGCTGCGCCGCGGCGAGGCGTGGCTGGCCCGGACCATGCTGGGCACCGGTGTGGTGATCCTGCTGTTCGTGATCTTCCACATCCTCGACCTCACGCTGGGGGCGCCACCGGCCGCCACCGGCTCGTTCGAGGCCGGCTCGGCGTACGCCAACCTCGTCGCCAGCTTCCAGCGCCCCGTCGTCGCGGCGTTCTACATGCTCACGATGCTGGTGCTCACCGCCCACGTGGCCCACGGCACGTGGACCGCCGCCAACGACCTCGGTGCCACGGGCAGGCGGCTGCGCCAGGTCGCGGCCTGGGTGGCCGGGCTGGTGGCGATCGCCATCTGCGTGGGCAATGTGACCATCCCCCTCATGGTTCTGCTGGGAGTGATTCAGTGATGACGGCATCCACACAGGCCCAGGCCCTGCTCGACGAGCTCCGCACGGTGGGTTCGGACCTGCCCGGCCTGCAGGCGGAGGTCCCCGCGTCCCAGATCTGGGCGGACCGGCGGCTGCACTACCGCCTGGTCTCGCCGCTGAACCGCCGCAAGTTCACGGTCATCGTGGTGGGCACCGGTCTCGCGGGGGCGGGCGCCGCCGCGGCCCTCGGGGAGCTCGGGTACAACGTGGAGTCGTTCACCTTCCACGACGCCCCGCGCCGCGCCCACTCGGTGGCCGCCCAGGGCGGCATCAACGCAGCACGCGCCCGCACGGTGGACAACGACTCGATCGCCCGGTTCGTGAAGGACACCGTCAAGGGCGGCGACTTCCGCGGCCGCGAGGCCGATGCCTGGCGGCTGGCCGAGGAGAGCATCCGGGTCATCGACCACATGAACGCGATCGGCGCGCCCTTCGCCCGCGAGTACGGGGGCGGGCTGGCCACCCGCTCGTTCGGCGGCGTACAGGTCTCCCGGACCTACTACACGCGCGGGCAGACCGGTCAGCAGCTGCAGGTTGCCGCCGCCCAGGCGCTGCTGCGGCAGGTCTCCACGGGACAGGTGAACCTGCACACTCGCACCGAGATGCTGGACCTCATCGTCGTGGAGGGCCGCGCCCAGGGCATCGTGGTGCGCGACCTCGTGACCGGGAAGATCTCGGCGGTCACCGGGGACGCCGTGGTGCTCGCCACCGGCGGCTACGGCAACGTCTACTACCGCTCCACGCTGGCCAAGAACTCGAATGTCACCGCCGCATTCCGGGCTCATCGGCGCGGCGCGCTGTTCGCCAACCCGTGCTTCATCCAGTTCCACCCCACGGCCCTGCCGGTCTCCAGCGAGTGGCAGTCGAAGACCACTCTCATGAGCGAGTCCCTGCGCAACGACGGCCGAATCTGGGTTCCCGTGAAGGCCGGGGACCACCGGCCCCCGAACGAGATTCCCGAGGACGAGCGCGACTACTACCTCGAACGCCGGTACCCGGCCTTCGGCAACCTCACACCGCGCGACGTCGCCAGCCGGGCCGCGCGCACCGAGATCGACGCGGGGCGCGGCGTCGGGCCGCTGAAGAACTCCGTCTACCTCGACTTCCGGGACGCCATCGAGCGCCTGGGCCGCAAGGTGATCGCGGAGCGCTACGGCAACCTCTTCGAGATGTACTCGGACGCCACCGGCGAGGACCCGTACGAGGAGCCCATGCGCATTGCGCCCGGCGCGCACTTCGCCATGGGCGGGCTGTGGAGCGACTACGACATGATGACGTCGATCCCCGGGCTGTTCGTGGGCGGCGAGGCCGGCTGGGGTTACCACGGCGCCAACCGCCTCGGGGCCAACTCGCTGCTCTCCGCGTGCGTGGACGGGTGGTTCACGCTCCCCTACTCGGTGCCCAACTACCTGGCACCGCTGCTGGGCAAGCCGAAGCTCTCGCCGGACGACGACGTCGTGCGGGCCGCGGTGGCCGAGGCCGAGGCGGGCGTGCAGGCGCTGGTCGAGATCGGCGGCACGCAGGGCCCGGAGCGCTTCCACCGCCGGCTGGGCGACCTGCTGTACAAGAAGTGCGGGGTGACGCGCACCGCCGAGGGGCTGGCCGAGGGTCTGCGAGGCATCCAGGAGCTGCGCAGGGAGTTCTGGAGCGACCTGCGGGTGCAGGGGCGCCCGGACGGCTTCAACCAGGAGCTCGAGCGCGCCGGCCGCGTGGCCGACTACCTGGACATGGCCGAGCTCATGTGCCTGGACGCGCTGGACCGGGACGAGTCCGCCGGTGCGCACTTCCGTGAGGAGCATCAGACCGAGGGCGGCGAGGCCCAGCGCGACGACGAACACTGGCTGTTCGCGTCCGCGTGGGAGCGTGCTGATTCCGGCGAGACCGGCGAAACGGGACCGCGCTACATCAGGCACCAGGAGCCCCTGGAGTTCCCCAGCGTCCCGCCCGAGACCCGCGACTACCGATGAGAGGACCATCCTCATGAAACTCACGTTGAAAGTCTGGCGTCAGGAGTCCGGCGCCGCGGAGGGGCACTTCGAGGAGTACCTGCTGGAGGAGGTCGGACCCGAGTTCTCCCTCCTGGAGGCGCTCGACAAGCTCAACGACGACCTCGTTACCCGTGGCGAGGAGCCGATCGCGTTCGACTCGGACTGCCGCGAGGGCATCTGCGGGGCGTGCGGCGTGACCGTGGACGGCAGACCCCACGGCCCTCAGGAGAAGACGCCGTCCTGCCGGCAGCACCTCCGCTCCTTCGAGGACGGCGCCACCGTGCAGCTCGAACCGTTCCGCAGCGGCGCGTTCCCCGTGGTCAAGGACCTCGCGGTGGACCGCAGCGCGCTGGACCGGGTGATCGAAGCCGGTGGTTTCGTCTCCACCTCCGTGGGCACCGCCCCGGACGCGGACGCCATCCCGGTGTCCCACGAGGCCGCGGAGTGGGCGCTGGACCTGGCCGCGTGCATCGGCTGCGGTGCGTGCGTGGCCGCGTGCCCCAACGGTTCCGCCCAGCTGTTCGCCGGGTCCAAGACGATGCACCTGGCCACGCTGCCCTCCAGCCAGAAGGAGCGCAGCCGCCGGGCCAAGGGCATCACGCGTGCCGCCGAGGAGGAGTTCGGCCCGTGCTCGGTCTACGGCGAGTGCGCGGAGGTGTGCCCCGCGGGCATCCCGCTCACCGCGATCGCCGGGCTCAACCGGGAGAAGCTGCGGCAGGTGCTGCGCAACAAGGACGACTGACCCGGCCGCTTTCCACAACAGACGACGACGCTCGGTGCCCCGGGGGGGGTACCGCGCGTCGTCGTGCGGGGAGGGTTTGCCGGGCGGACTACATGGCGAGGTCGCCGAGGACCCACATCCAGCCGCTGCCCACCACGGTCCAGATGACGATGATCGCGACGGACATGATGAAGGCGACCTTGAACCACTCGGAGACCTTGACGTACCCGGAGCCGTAGACCACCCCGGACGGGCCGGACGCGTAGTGGCTGATGGCGCCGAAGAGGTTGCCGATGAAGCCGAGAGCGAGGGCCGCAAACATCGGCGGGGCACCGGCGGTGATGGCCGCGCCCAGGAACACGCCGTACATGGCGACGATCTGCGCGGTGTTCGAGGCGAACATGTAGTGCGCGTAGAAGTACACGAGCGCCAGGATGGCAAAGGCAACAGCCCAGGGCATGCCGCCGACGGCACCGGAAACCACCGAGCCGATCCAGGTGATGACGCCCAGGTTGTTCAGGTTCTCCGCCATGCCCACCAGGACCGCGAAGAAGATCAGGGTGTTCCAGGCGGAGCCGTTCTTGGCCATGTCGTTCCAGGTGAGCACCTTGGTCACGAGCAGCACCGCAATGCCGACGAAGGCCGCCGTGGTGGCGTTGACGCCAATGGCCGTGCCGAAGACCCACAGCAGCAGGAGCAGCACGAACGTGGCCGCCATGATGATCTCACCGCGGGTCATGGACCCCATCTTCTGCAGCTCGCTGCGCGCCATGGTGGGCGCTTCCGGGGTGCTCTTCAGCGTGGGCGGGTAGACCTTCATGAGCAGCCACGGGACCACCGCCAGGCTCACGAGGCCGGGAATCAGGGCGGCAAGGGCCCACTGGCCCCAGGAGATGTGCACGCCGAGCTTTTCGGCGGAGGCCACGGCCAGCGGATTGCCGGCCATGGCGGTGATGAACATGGCGCTGGTGATCACGTTGACGTGGGCAGCGGTGAACGTGAGGTAGGAGCCGAGCTTCCTGCGGGACTCGTCGGTGTCCGGGGTGGAACCCTGGACCTCCGCGACGGAGCGGACGATCGGGTAGATCACACCACCCGCGCGGGCCGTGTTGGACGGGGTGGCCGGTGCGAGCAGGAGGTCCGTGACGGCCATGCCGTATGCGATGCCCAGGGGCGATTTGCCGAGGACCCTGAGGAACATCAGGGCCACGCGGCGCCCCAGCCCGGTGAGCAAGAAGCCGTCCGCGATGAAGAACGCCGCGACGATGAGCAGCACGGCGGAGTTGGAGAATCCACTCAGCGCCTCCCCGCTCTTGACATCCATGGCACCGGTGATCATGGCCGTGGCCAGACCGATCAGCGCCACCGACGGGGTGGGCAGAGGCTGCAGGATGAGCCCCAGGATGGTGGCAACGAAGATGCCGAGCATGTGCATGCCGCGGGGGTCCACGCCCTCGGGTGCCGGGATGAAGAAGATCACCGCGCCCACCAGCACCATCAGTCCGAACTTCCAGAGCATGGAGACGGTGCCCCGATCCATTCTTCTCGAACTGGTTGTGGAATCGACCTGGCTACTCGACATTGTCCTCTCCGGGCCTCGCTTCAGCGAAGGACGTTTACGGTAACAACTGTAGACCTGGTGCTGGCCCGCCCTGGGGGGCCACGCCGGGGTATGCAGACAGGGACCGGTTGCTGTTTGAACGCGCCCTCATGTCCGGCGGGGTCTGCCAAACCGATCGGCCTGAGACATATGTGCTGGGTCGTACGGGTTCGTGCCCCATCCCCCGGAAAGCTTCGGATTGGGCGCTTCTCGCCCCCCTCCCCCCGCACAAATGTTTCATGCATCCAGGACCGCAAGGGAACCAGAAGGAGGAAGAATGACCACATGGCCAAGGAGAGCAGGACAGCAATCGATTCGTTCGTCACGGCTTCACGACCGACGCCCGACATGGATATCGCGCGGGACGTGCACGATCTGATCTCTCACATGCTGGGGGATGGCGCCTCAACCATAGATCCACACACGAAGATCTGGACGGTCGACGCTGCAGAAGACCTTCGCAGGCGCGTGGAGGACAATCCCATCGAGGGCACGGCACAGGGACAGTGGGACAAGCTGGAAGTGCAGCTGACCGGAGCCTCGCGCGCCGTCGTCCTTCTGGCCGCGGAAATTTCCTTCCTGCGCGAGCACCCAGTGCGGAACGCGCGACCCGCAACACGCCGACAGCACGTTGAAAGAATTCTGCGCCACCTCGACGACCCGTCCATCAGCATACCGGCCGTCATATCACGCTGTTTGGACCGCCGTTCCAACACTGCTGGTTTCGTACCTGGCATGGGGTACAACGGGGCCTTGTGGAAACACATCATCTGGGTCTCCACATTCATTCGTCACTGGGATTCGTTGAGTGATCCAGAACGGGAAAAAGCGCGCGCAGACCCGTGGGCTCTGCAACGAGTGATGCTCGCTTCTGGAACCGACCGTCCCGACATTCGAAACGCCTTCCAGTTCCTCGCCGCCCCGGACACGTTTGAGCCGATCTCTTCCATGCAGATGAAGAGAAACATTCGAGATGCGCTGGCCAACCGGGTCTCCACTTCCTCCGGAGACGACCCTGCGGCCATCGACCGCGACCTTTTCGCCATTCGTGGTGATCTGGCCAAAGAGTTCTCGGAACCGTTCCATTTCTGGACAGCGGGCGTCGCGGAGCTCTGGCAACCAGACCCGACGAACCCCTCCGAGGAGGAGTCGAGTGTCACCTCGGCGGAGCCCCGCCCCACCCACTACTGGCTCTACTCCCCTGGGCCCCAGGCATGCATGTGGTCCCAGTTCTTCACCGAAGGAATCATGGCCATCGAATGGGACGAACTGGGCGATCTTGCGCAGTACCCGAGCCGCGAGTCGATTCGCCAAGCCCTGAGTCGAGAAGGATCCGGTGCCACCGCTCACAGTCATGACGCACTAGCCCTGTGGCAATTTCAGCACGACCTCAAAATTGGGGACGTGGTCTACGCCAAGCGAGGACGACGCGAGGTGATCGGGCGCGGCGTGGTCGTCTCCGAGCCCAGGTTCGAGCCGGACCGGGAGACGTACCGCCATGTGGTAGCCGTGGAGTGGGACCGGCAGGGTTCTTGGCCGCATCCGGGCGACGCCGTGACAAAAACACTGACCGACATCACGAAGTACCGTGACTACGTCGAACAGCTCGAAGAACTCACCACTGGGGAAACCGGGGTGGAACTGACGGCGTCATCGAGACCCGCCCCTGCATACGGCAAAGAAGACTTCCTGGAGACGGTGTTCATGTCTGAGGACAGCTACGACCGCCTGAGTTCCCTGCTGCGGCGCAAGAAGAACGTCATCATGGCAGGGCCGCCAGGAGTCGGGAAGACGTACGCGGCGAAGCGTCTGGCGTACTCCATGATCGGGGCGAGAGACCCTCACCGCGTGCAGATGGTGCAGTTCCACCAGAGCTACTCGTACGAGGACTTCATCATGGGTTATCGACCCACGGAGTCCGGGGGTTTTGTCCTGACCGAGGGCCCCTTCTACAGGTTCTGTGAAACCGCCCGCGCGGATGACGGTTCCCGCCCGTACTTCTTCATCATCGACGAGATCAACAGAGGGAACATCTCCAAAATATTTGGTGAGCTGCTGATGCTCATCGAGGAGGACAAACGGGGTCAGGAGATCCGCCTGCTGCACAAGAATGAGTTGTTTTCTGTACCCGAAAACCTTCACATCATCGGCATGATGAACACCGCTGATCGAAGTCTTGCTGTGCTCGACTACGCCCTGCGCCGCCGTTTCGGGTTCTTCGACATGCGTCCGGGGTTTGATTCCGAGGGTTTCCGGACGTGGCTCGACGAGGCGGAGAACCCCGCACTGGAAAGAGTCGTGGAGACGGTCGTGCAACTCAATAAAAAAATTTCTGGGGACCCCGCACTGGGGCGGGGATTCGAAATTGGCCACAGCTTCCTCTCCAAGCCTTCGAGGGCCGTGGAAGCGGACCGGGCGTGGTTGGCGTCGGTCATTCGTCACGAACTGGTTCCGCTGCTGGAGGAGTACTGGTTCGACGAGACGGCCAGAGTCAAGGAGTGGTCGGACAAACTGTGGGCCGCCGCAGCATGAAAGATCGCACGGCCACTATCCGCAACATCTACGTGATGCTGGCCTATGCCTTCCGCGCGATACGCACTCCGGACGCGTCTGACGTGGGCACGGAGGAATTCACCCACATCCATGACCTTTTCGCGGAGATCTTGGCGCAGGGAGTGTCCGCGCAGGTGAAGCGCGGGGTGCATCACGACTACCTGCGCCGCGATGAGCAGCTGACAACAGTGCGTGGACGAATCGACGTGACCGCCACCATGGTGGCCCGGGCCGTCACCCCGGGCAGTGTCTCCTGCACCTTCGACGCGTACGAACCGGACACGCCGTTCAACCAGGCCCTCAAATCAGTAATGGTGCTGCTGATCCGTCATGGCGAGGTGGGGCAACCCCGCAAGGACGCGTTGCGGCGGCTGCTCCCCTATTTGGACGCCGTCACGCTGGTATCGCCCCGGTCGATCCGCTGGGAGAAATTCACCTACCACCGCAGAAACGCCGCGTATCGAATTCTTCTCGGAGTGTGCCAGCTCGTTGTGGAAGGGTTGCTGCCCACCGAAAACTCCGGCGATACGCAACTTGCCGAATGGTTGTCTCAGGAAGCCATGAGTGCCCTGTACGAGCGTTTTCTCCGGGAGTACTACGCTTTCCACCACCCGGAGCTCTCCCCCGCGGCACGACACGTAGCCTGGGACTACGACCCTGTGACCGCCGTGGGGGCAGATCAGCTACCCGCGATGAGAACTGATGTGACGCTGACGTCTGGCACCCGCACCCTGATCATCGACGCCAAGTACTACTCCCAACCGTTGACGTCAGGTGCCTACGGCAAACTGACGGTGCACTCCGCCAACCTCTACCAGATGCTGTCGTACATCAAGAACGCCGACGTCAGCAACGATGGGACTGTCAGCGGCCTGCTCTTCTACGCCCGTACCGACGCACCGGCGCAACCCAACGTGGACGTGGTCATCCAGGGAAACCGGCTCGGAGCGCGGACGCTTGACCTGGCTGCCCCGTGGCCCGATCTGAGGCATGAGCTCGAGGCCCAGCTTGCGTGGCTGTGACCGGCAAAACTTTTGATGGTCCCCATGCCCGGGACCGGGTCTGGGTCTGTTGCCAGTCTTAGACGTTAAACCGGAACTCCACCACATCCCCATCCTGCATCACGTACTCCTTGCCCTCCATGCGCACCTTGCCCGCGGCCTTCGCATCGGCCATGGACCCGGCGGCCATGAGGTCGTCGTAGGAGACGATCTCCGCCTTGATGAAGCCCCGCTCGAAGTCCGAGTGGATCACCCCGGCGGCCTTGGGGGCGGTGTCGCCCCGGTTGATGGTCCACGCACGGGCCTCCTTGGGGCCGGCGGTGAGGTAGGTCTGCAGGCCCAGGGTGGAGAAGCCCACGCGGGCCAGCTTGTCCAGGCCGGACTCGTCCTGGCCCTCCATCTCCAGCATCTCGCGGGCCTCCTCCTCGGAGAGCTCCACCAGATCCGCCTCGAGCTTCGCGTCCAGGAACACGCACTGCGCGGGCGCCACCAGCGCCTCCAGCTCAGCCTGACGCTCGGGTGAGGACAGCACGCCCTCGTCCGCGTTGAACACGTAGATGAACGGCTTGGCGGTGAGCAGGTTCAGCTCGCGCAGATTGTCAGTGTCCAGCTTCTCCGGCCCGGCGGCCTCGAAGATCGTGCGGCCCTCCGCCAGCACCTTCTCCGCGGCCTGGTACGCCGCGAGCTGCTCGGGCGAGCCCTTCTTGATCTTGACCTGCTTCTCCAGCTTGGGAATCGCGTTCTCCAGCGTCTGCAGGTCCGCCAGGATCAGCTCGGTGTTGATGGTCTCGCGGTCCGAGGCCGGGTCGATCTTGCCGTCCACGTGGATCACGTCCGGATCGTCGAACACGCGGATCACCTGGGCGATCGCGTGCGCCTCACGGATGTTCGCCAGGAACTGGTTGCCCAGCCCCTCCCCCTCGGACGCACCCTTCACGATGCCCGCGATGTCCACGAAAGACACCGTGGCCGGCACCACCTTCTGCGAACCGAACATCTCCGCGAGCCTGTCCAGCCGCTCGTCCGGCAGGTTCACCACACCCACGTTCGGCTCGATGGTCGCGAACGGATAGTTCGCGGCGAGCACCGTGTTGCGCGTGAGCGCGTTGAACAGGGTTGATTTTCCGACGTTCGGCAGACCGACGATTCCAATAGTAAGAGCCACGGCAGACCAGTCTACCGGTGCCCGGTCCGCCGGGGGGCCCGCCCGCGCACGTTCCGTCCCCGCGTCAGCAGGTTCCATCGGAAGTGCCCACCCCTGACACTTGTCACCCCCACGTCGTGACAAACCACGGTTCCGGGCCCGGGCCGCCCGCGGGAGGGTGGAGTCATGAACACCACAGCACCCCGGGAAGCCCCCGCGATCACCGTGACGGACGCCGTCAAGTCCTTCCGCACCCGCCGGGAAACGGTGCGCGCCGTGAGGGGTGTCTCGCTGCGGGTCCCGCGCGGCGACGTCGTCGCCCTGCTCGGTTCCAACGGCGCCGGGAAGACGACCCTGCTGGACATGGTCCTCGGCATGACCGACCCCACCGAGGGCGAGGTGCGCGTGTGCGGTGAGACGCCGCGCGCCGCGGTCGCGTACGGGAAGGTCGGCGCGGTGCAGCAAGCGGGCGGGCTGCTCGGGGACCTGTCCGTGCGCGAGACCGTGACCATGATCGCCTCGCTCTACCGCGACCACGCGCCGGTGGCCGAGGTGCTCGAGCGGGCCGGAGCCGCGCAGTTCGCGAACCGCAAGGTGTCCAGGTGCTCGGGCGGTCAGCAGCAACGCGTACGGTTCGCGCTCGCTCTGCTCCCCCGCCCCGAACTGCTCGTGCTGGACGAGCCCACCGCGGGCATGGACGTGCAGTCCCGCGCCGAGTTCTGGGACACGATGCATGTCGAGGCCCAGCGCGGGCTCACGGTCGTGTTCGCCACCCACTACCTCCAGGAAGCGGAGGATTTTGCGCGGCGCGTAGTGCTCATGGACCACGGCATGGTCCACCACGACGGGACGCTCGACAGCTTCCGTTCCGCCTCCACCCGTCAGACCGTCTCCTTCTCCTGGCCGGGGACGACGCCGCTGCCGGACCTTCCCGGCGTCACGCACCTCGATCGGGCGGGCACCCGCGTCACCGCGCACACCCGGGAATCGGACCGGCTGGCCCGCGTCCTGCTCACCGAGACCCCGGCCACCGAGCTGGAGATCTCCCGCGGCGGGCTCGAGGACGCCTTCGCCGCCCGCGTGAACCGCTCTGGCGAGCACTGAACCGCAGCGTCCCCGCCTCATCCGACCCACGAAGGATCCCGTCATGAACCTCACCTACACACTCCACGATTTCTGGCGCCAGGTCAGGGACGTCGCGAACATGTTCTTCATCGCCGTCCTGCCCGCCGCATTGTTCGTCATGTTCGGCGTCACCCAGGGCTGGTCCGGGGAATCCTCGGGCCACGGCAACGTCTCCGCGTACCTCATGGTGTCCATGGCCGCGTACGGAGCCGTCACCGCCACCACGTCCATCGCGGGCAGTGCGGCGGTCGAGAGGCTGCAGGGGTGGGGCCGCCAATTGGCCATGACCCCCATGGGCACGGGCGGGTACGCCGCGACCAAGGTCACGGTGGCGGTCTCCGTGGCCGTGATACCGGTGATCATCGTGTATCTGGCCGGCCTGCTCACCAATTCCATGCTGGACGACCTCTGGCGCTGGTTCGCGACCGCCGGGATCGTGGTGGCCAGCTCCTCGGTCTTCGCGCTCTACGGACTGGCCGCGGGGTTGTTGTTCCGCTCGGACGGGGCCGTGAGCGCGGCGTCCGGTCTGCTCGTGGTGCTCGCATTCCTGGGCAACGTGTTCATGCCGCTGTCCGGTGCATTGCTGGACTTCGCCCGCTTCACGCCCTTGTATGGGATCGTGGGACTTGCCCGCTATCCGATTACCGAAGGCTGGGTGGTCGCCGTGGACGGCACGGCCGAACAGGACAGCGTGTGGCTGCTACTGGCCAACGTGGGTGTCTGGGCCGCGATCTTCGGCGCCATCGCCCTGATCGCGGCCCGGAGAGCAACGGCCCGCCGATGACCACCAGGACTTCCGAGAACCCCGCGGTCCGGGGTACCGCGTGCGCGAGCGACCCCGCCCCGGGGACATCGACGTGGCCGGACGTCCTCTACGCGTCCGTGTGGTTGGTCTTCCTCTTCTTCCCGGCCTCCGGGGTGCTCTCCGCACCCGTCTCGAGCGGCACGAAGGCGCTGGGCCTGACCGGTCTGGGCCTGTTCGCCGCACTCTACGTGGTCTCGTGGTTGCTCGAGTACCCGTTCCCGCGCCGCAGCGAACGGGCCAACGCCCTGTTCTGGTGTCTCGTTCTCTTACTGCCGCTGGCTCTCGTGGTGCCGGCCGCGGGGCTGGCCGTCACGTACGTGGCGCCGTTCTTCGTGGCCGTGTGCATCTTCCGGTTCAGTATGCGGGCCTCACTGATCTCCGCGGCGGTGGTGGTGCTCGCGGCGAGCGTCCCGTGGCTGCTCGCCCGACCGCCGCACGAGTGGGGGTGGCCGCTGATCGGGACCCTGCCCGCGGTCTTCCTGCTGCTCATCTCCCGGTGGATGATGGAACGCTCCGGGGTCCAGGAGGAACTGAAGCGGGAGCTGGAGCTGGCTCGGCAGCGCGAGGCGGTGGGCCGCGACGTCCACGACATCCTGGGCCATTCCCTCACCGTGGTGTCCATGAAGGTCCAGCTGGCCCAGCGGCTGCTGACCACCGATCCGCAGCGAGCCGCCCAGGAACTCGACGACGTCCTGGTCCTGACCCGCGACTCCCTCACCGACGTGCGCTCCACCGTGGGCAAACTGCGCGAACCGGAGCTGAGCGTCCAACTCGTCCAGGCCCGCGCCGCTTTGCGCTCGGCAGGCATCACGCCGCACCTGCCCGACACCGTGCCCTCGATCGACGCAGCACGGCGTTCCGCGTTCGCCTGGATCCTGCGTGAGGCCGTGACCAACACGGTGCGTCATTCCGCGGCTTCCTCGTGCCGGGTCACGCTCACTCCCACCACGTTGACCATCACCGATGACGGCGTGGGCCTCGCACGAACGGACGACGACGCTGTACCCGCCCCACCCTCCGACGCGGCCACGCGCGCATTGGTCGACGACGTCGTCATGTCCCCCGTGCGTGGCAACACTGGCTCGGGTGGAGCGGCCGACGACCCCGGGTCGGGACGGACCGGGGACAGCACCGGGCCGGGCCACGTGCGGAACGGGGCGGCAGCGGCGTCGTCGTCCGTGCTGCACGGCAACGGACTACCCGGCAATGGCCTGCGGGGCATGCGGGAGCGGACCGAGGCCGCCGGATTGCGGTTGACCCTGACCTCGCCCGTGGTCGGCACGGACGGTGGATTGCGGATCGTGGTGGAGCCGGCATGAATCCGATCTGCGTGGTGATCGCCGACGACCAAGCGCTCGTCCGGGCCGGGCTCGCAGCCTTGCTGGACCTGGAACCGGACATCCGCGTGGTGGCCCAGGTGGGCGACGGCAGGGAGGCCGTGGCCGCGGTGACCTCACAGCACGTAGACGTGGCGCTGCTCGACGTCGAGATGCCCGTACTGGACGGGCTCGAGGCCACCCGGGAGATCACAGCCGGCGGCTCGGGAACGCGGTGCCTGATCGTGACCACGTTCGACCGGCCGGGGTACCTGCGCCGCGCCTTGGAGGCCGGGGCGAGCGGCTTCGTGGTCAAGGACACGCCCGCGGAGCAGCTCGCGGAGGCCATCCGGCGCGTTCATGCGGGGCTGCGCGCGATCGACCCCGCGGTCGCGGAGGAATCACTCGTGGCCGGTGCCAACCCGCTGACCCAGCGGGAGCAGGACGTGCTGCGCGAGGCCGCGAACGGCGCGTCCGCCAAGCGGATCGCCGCGGCCCTGCACCTCTCCCCCGGTACGGTGCGCAATCACCTGTCCTCCGCGATCGGCAAGACGGGTGTGCAGAACCGGTTGGAGGCCGCGGCCCTGGCCCTGCGCAACGGGTGGATCTGAGCCGCGGTCACCCGTGCGCTTGTGCGTGTCGGACGGTCTTGTCATCGTGAGCCCATGGACGGTTCCGTGATGTCTCAGGTGTGGTGGCTGTGGGCGCTGTTCGCGCTCGTGGTTGGCGGGGTGCTCGGGTACCTCGTGGCCTCGCGGAAGGCCAGGGTGCTGGAAACCGAGCTGGACGAGGCCCAGGAACAACGACTCGCCGCGCTACAGGAAGCGGCCGCGGATCGTTCCGCCCGCGAACAACTCGAACAACGGGTGGATTCACTCGAGGCCCGCTCGGTGCAGGACCAGAACGTGATGCGCGCCCTGGCTCCGCTCAACGATCAACTCTCCACCGTGGGGCGACACGTGAACCAGTTGGAACGGGACCGCGCCCAGCAGTTCGGCGCGGTCGCCCAGGCGTTGGAAGCGGCCCGCACCACGGACCGGCAACTCCTGCAGGCCACGGGCTCGCTCGAATCCTCGCTGCGTTCCACCACCGCGCGCGGTGCGTGGGGTGAGATGCAGTTGCGCCGCGTCGTGGAGGCCGCCGGGATGACCCGCCACGTGGACTTCACCGAGCAGGCCGTGCGTACCACGGACAGCGGCGTGCAGCGACCCGACATGGTGGTCAACCTGCCCGGTGCGCAGACCGTGGTGGTGGATGCCAAGGCCCCCATGAACTCGTACTTGGACGCCCAGGCGGTCGCGTCGGACGGCGCGGCGGAGAGCGAGCAGCGCCGCGCCCAGTTGCTCATGGCCCACGCCAAAGCACTGCGCTCCCACGTGAACACCCTGGGCACCAAGAGGTACTGGTCCGCGGAGGAGAACTCCCCCGAGCTCGTGATGTGTTTCGTGCCCATCGAGTCCGCGCTCGCCGCTGCCCTGGACGCGGACGCGTCCCTGTTGGAGTACGCCGCGCGCAACAACGTGGCGTTGGTGTCCCCCGTGTCCCTGTTGGCGGCCCTCAAGGCCGTGGCATTCAGCTGGCGCCAGGCCACCCTCACGGACAACGCGCGGGAGCTCTACCGGTTGTCGCGGGAGCTGTATGACCGCATGGGCGCGGTGGGCAAACACCTGGCCGACATGGGCGGGTCACTGCGGCGCTCCGTGGACGGGTACAACAAACTCGTGGGGTCGCTGGAATCACGGGTGCTGCCCTCTGCCCGGAAGATCGCCGAACTGGATCCCACGAGCGCGGGAACCGATGCCCTGGACACCAAACCCGTGGACTCGGTCCCCCGGCCGCTGACGGCCACGGAATTCGTGGAGGACTGACGCGGCTCAGCGGGTGGGCTTGGCCCCGCGGCCGCCCAGCCGACGGGACGTGTCCCCGTCCTGGGCCAGCTTGGCGCGCAGTTCCTTGGGCAGGGAGAACAGGATGTCCTCCTGGGCGGTCTCCACTTCCTCCACGGACCCGTAGCCGTACTCCGCGAGCAGATCCAGGACCTGGCGCACGAGGACCTCGGGAACCGAAGCACCGGAGGTCACGCCGACGGTTGCGACACCCTCGAACCAGGACTCGTCCACCTGATGGGCGAAGTCCACGCGTTCGGCGCGCCGGGCCCCGTACTCGAGGGCCACCTCCTTGAGGCGCACGGAGTTCGACGAGTTGGCCGAGCCCACCACGATCACCAGGTCCGCTTGCGGGGCGATCTCCTTGATCGCCGCCTGGCGGTTGGAGGTCGCGTAGCAGATGTCGTCGCTGGGGGGATCGATCATGTTGGGGAACCGGGCACGCAACCGGTTCACGGTCTCCATGGTCTCGTCCACGCTCAACGTGGTCTGGGACAGCCACACGAGTTTGTCCGGGTCCTGGACCTCGATGCTGTCCACGTCCTCCGGGGAGTTCACGATCTGGATGTGTTCGGGGGCCTCCCCGAACGTGCCCTCGACCTCTTCGTGGCCCACGTGGCCGATGAGCAGGATCTCGTAGTCGCTCTTGGCGAAGCGCACGGCCTCGCGGTGCACCTTGGTCACGAGCGGGCACGTGGCGTCGATGGTGTGGAGGTTGCGGTCGTGGGCGGACTGCACCACGGCCGGAGACACCCCGTGGGCGGAGAACACCAGCAGGGAGCCCTCGGGCACCTCGTCCGTCTCCTCCACGAAGATCGCACCGCGCTCCTCGAGGGTCTGGACCACGTGCTTGTTGTGCACGATCTCCTTGCGCACGTACACCGGGGCACCGTAGTGCTCGAGCGCCTTCTCCACGGCGATCACCGCGCGATCCACGCCCGCGCAGTATCCGCGCGGCGCGGCCAACAGGACCTTGCGCTCTCCGGTGACCGGAGCGGCGTCGGCAATTTCCTGGGGGGTGCGACGAACCCGGGGAACGGTGGGCATGGACAGGTCAACCACAGTGGACATGTCCTTAATGGTAAGTGACCGTACGGGAGCGCACCACGGCGCCGATCACACCCACCAGGGCCACGCACGCGGCACCGATCATGCCCGTGACGCTGCGTCCCACGAAGGATTCTCGCAGCAGAGTGATGATCTGTTCCGTGACCAGGTGCGCCACGGGTTCCACACCGGACGCGTCCACCACGGAGCTCGCGGCCCACAGCACCATGGCGAGTAGGACACCTGTAAACAACACACCGGCCAGGCCCACCCCGGCGATCGCGAGCCACCGCCGCGGGCTGACCACCACGGCGAGCACCGCGAGCAACCCCACGAGCCACGGCAGGGCATACCGCCATGGGGCGAGCCCCACCAGGGCGTCCAGCATGCGACCGGTCTCGGCACCGGGGACCGTCATGATCAGATCGTTGCGGGCGATCCCCGGGGAGATCCCGATGACGTCCTCGACCTGGTGATCCACGGCGGCACCCAACGCGGTGGCGTCCACCACGAGGTGTTCGGGCGCGTCCGCGGAATCGGCGCTCAGGGGTACGTTCGCGTCGTGGGTGTCCTGCAGGACCTGGATCCACGTCCCCTGTTGCTCGGGGGCGGTGAGCCAGGACTGTGCGGCGGTGACCGCCGTTTCCCGGACCCGCTCGATGGCCTGGTCCACGGGTTCGATCCCGACCTCGACGTCGCTCAGGGCGTTGAACGTCGCGCGGTCCAGGACGGTGCGCACGAGTTCGTCCTGGAAGGTCGTCTCGGTGACCACGGCCGCCGCGGTGTCCTGGAACCCCGAGGGCGAGAGCAGATGGTCCTGGACCCAGGTCAGCCCCAGCCACGCGGCGAACCCCGCACCGGCCACGATCGCGCACAGGGCGGCGCACAGGCTGCGCAGCAGCGCCGCGGGACGGGATGACGGAGATGAGCTCACGACTCCAATGTACGGAGAACCGGCTGTGCGTGTCCCCGTCGGGTGATACTTATGTCCCATGAGTACGTGGCCCCCGAGCGAAGACACCGGCGCACCGGAACGCCCCGCCGAGACGCCACGGTTGGCGCGGGACACCACGCCGGAGAATCCGTGGCCGCTCAGCAAGCTGTCGTACGGGCTGCATGGGTGGATCGAACGCGCACCTGCGGCCTGGGTCGAGGGTCAGGTGATCGAGGTCAACCACCGCGCCCGCGTCTCCTACGTGACGCTGCGCGACCTCCACGACGAGGTCTCGGTCAGCGTCACCATGTTCAAGGCGGAGATGTCCCGGTTGGAACGCCCCCTCGAACGGGGCTCCCGGGTGATCGTTAACCTCAAGGCGGATCTGTACGTCAAGACCGGGCGGCTGTCCATGATCGGGCGAGACATCCGCCCCGTGGGTCTGGGGGACCTCCTGGAACGCCTCGAACGATTGCGGCGAGCGCTCGCGGAAGAGGGTCTGTTCGATCCCGCCCACAAGAAACCCCTCCCGGTGCTGCCCCACCGGGTCGGGTTGATCACCGGGCGCAATTCCGATGCCGAGAAGGACGTGGTGCGCAACGCCACCAACCGGTGGCCGGGTGTGCAATTCGAGATCCGCGAGGTTCCGGTCCAGGGAGCCGGTTCGGCGCGCGCCGTGGTCCAAGCCCTCGCGGAACTCGACGCCATGGACGCCGTGGACGTGATCGTGATCGCCCGCGGCGGGGGCGCGTTCGAGGACCTGTTGTCGTTCAGCGACGAATCCGTGCTGCGCGCGGTGTTCGCCGCCCACACGCCGGTCGTCAGCGCGATCGGTCACGAGAACGACCAACCGCTGCTGGATTACGTCGCGGACCTGCGCGCCTCCACCCCCACGGACGCGGGCAAACGCATCGTCCCGGACGTGCACGAGGAACGCCTTCGCATTGCCCAGGCGCGCGGAGCCCTGGACCGTGCCGTGGCCACCATGATCGAGCGCGAACACCAGGGGCTCGAGACCATGCGGTCCCGGCCCTCCCTGGCCCAGCCGGACTCCATGATCCTGGTCCGTGAGGAGGACCTGGATCGCTGGCGTTCGCGCGCGTGGTCCGCGGTGAACGCCCAGACCGTGCGAGCGCAGGACACGGTGGCCCAGATGCGCGCCCGCGTGCGTGCTCTGTCCCCGCAGCAGACATTGGATCGCGGTTACGCGGTCGTGCAGACCCCGGACGGTTCGGTCCTCACCGATGCACGCGACGTCACCGAGGGGCAGGACCTCACCGTGCGCCTGGCCGCCGGGGAACTCAGGGTGAATGTCACCTCCCGCACCAACCGCCAGCCCGGGGACCACTGAACCCCGCCCTTCGATCTCCTCGACCCCACCGGAAGGACACACCGTGGCACAGCAGAACAGCAGCGAACAGCACAGCACCGGACAGGACGATTCCCGCCTCGGCGGCTCGGCCGGAACCCGCCCCGATCTCTCGGACGTGGACGGTCTGAGCTACGAGCAGGCCCGCGAGCAGCTCGTGGAGACCGTGGCCCGGCTCGAAGCGGGCGGCACCACGCTGGAGGAGTCCCTCCACCTGTGGGAACGGGGCGAGGCCCTCGCCACCCGCTGCGAGCAGTGGCTCGACGGCGCCCGCGAACGCCTCGACGCCGCCCGCGCCCGGCGCGAGGAGAACCGGGAGCAGGCGGCGTCGGAGGACTGACGCAGTGGAGTCCGGTCACCAGTAAACCCCCGGAGCGGTCCGGCCACGTCACCCCGTGGTGAGACGTCGCCCGGACCGCTGTCGGGGTCAGGAACCGGCTACTGGTGGTACCCGGAGAGGAACTCGCCGAGTCGATCCAGCGCGGTGTCCAGCATGTCCACCGCGGGCAGCGTGACCAGGCGGAAGTGGTCCGGCTTGCCCCAGTTGAACGCGGTGCCGTGGCTGAGCAGGATCTTCTGTTCCTTGAGCAGGTCCAGGGCGAACCGCTCGTCGTCCACGATCCCGAACTTCTCCACGTCCAGCTTCGGGAAGAGGTAGAGCGCACCGCGGGCCTGCTCGCACGTGATGCCGTCGATCTCGCTGAGCTTGCGGTGGGCGATGTCACGCTGGGCCTTGAGCCGCCCGCCGGGGAGGATGAGGTCGTTGATCGACTGGTATCCACCCAGCGCCGTCTGGATCGCGTGCTGAGCGGGCACGTTCGCGCACATGCGCATGTTGGCGAGCAGCTTGATGCCCTCCAGGTAGGACTCCGCGCGCCAGTTCGGCCCGGTGATCGCGAGCCACCCGGAGCGGTAACCGGCCACCCGGTAGGCCTTGGACAGCCCCGAGAACGTCAGGCACAGCACGTCCTCACCGGTGAGGGACGCGGTGTTGATCATCTCGGCGTCGTCGTAGGTGATCTTCTCGTAGATCTCGTCCGAGAACAGGATGAGCTCGTGTTCCTTGGCCAGGTCCACGATCTTCTGCAGGGTCTCGCGTGAGTAGACCGCACCCGTGGGGTTGTTGGGATTGATGATCACGATGCCCTTGGTGCGCGAGGTGATCTTGGATTCCATGTCCTCGAGATCCGGGTTCCACCCGTTCTCCTCGTCGCACGTGTAATGCACGGGCGTGCCGCCGGACAGCGCCACCGACGCCGTCCACAGGGGGTAGTCCGGTGAGGGGATGAGGATCTCGTCGCCCGGATTGCACAGTGCCTGCAGGGTCATGGTGATCAGTTCGGAGACACCGTTGCCCAGGTAGACGTCGTCTGTGTCCAGGTTCATGATCCCGCGCGTCTGGTAGTACTGCACCACCGCGGTGCGCGCGGAGTAGATGCCCCGGGAGTCCGAGTAGCCCTGCGCGTTCGGCAGGTTCTTGATCATGTCCACCAGGATGGCGTCCGGTGCCTCGAAGCCGAAGGGTGCGGGGTTGCCGATGTTCAGGCGCAGGATGCGCTGACCCGCGGCCTCCATCTTCTCCGCCTGCTCGAGCACGGGCCCGCGGATGTCGTAGAGGACGTTCTTCAGTTTGTCGGACTGTTTCACCTTTGCCATGGGGTCACCATACTCGGCGCCCCCATCCCGATTCGGTCGGCACGCGGCGGTGCTCCGCAGCTCAAGGGCCCACGACGTCGCTCGCTGCCTCCCGTCGCACGTCAGCACTTCTCGGATCACGTCAGCGCGGCTGCTCGCGTAGGAACGTGGCCGTCTGTTCGGGACTCATCGCGGGACCGGACCCGCCCGCGAGCCGGGTGATGGTCGTCAGGTCCTCCGACGTGAGATCTGCTGAGACCGCGTTCGCCGACGCCACCGCCCGGTCGTCCATGCCCTCGGAGCTGAGCACCACCGCGCGCTCCGGGCGAAACAGTCGGTTCGGGTCGTCCAGTTCCACGAGCCCGTCGTCGTCGATCGCGGGTTCGGAGGAACGCAGCACCGCGGCCTGCACCTCGTGGCTCAGCAGCGCATTCACGAGCTCACCGGTGGTAGCGAACTCCGGCACGGCCTTGGGCGCGCAGTCGTAATAGGCCTTCAGCCCGCGCTCTCCCTGGGCGCTGTCCGCGTAGCCCCGGGTCATCCCCACGGCCATCTCGGGGCAGTGCTCCCCGATCGTGTTCAGGCCCCCCAGGTTGTACTGCGCGTTCGTCGCGGCCGTGACCACCACGCGGTCCGTACGTTGCGCGGACGACGAATCGAGCACGGTCAGCCCGCGCGGCAGTGCCCCGGGCAGGGCGCGGTACACGTCGTCGTCGGACGGCCCGGTCTCCCCCGTGATGCCGAGCAACTGCCCGAGCGAGTCCAGCAGCCCGCGCGGGGTGTCCGTGTCCGGGGCGGGGGAACGCGTGGACGACGGGCTCACACTCGGTTGCGGCGAGGCCGGCCGCTCGTTCTGCCGCGCGTACACGTACAAATCACCGGTGAAGTCGGGGACCATGGTCGCGCGGCCGGCCTGCAGTGCGTCCACGATCTGTTCGCGCGTGGTCCCCACGTCCACCACGCTCGCGGTGATCCCGTCCGCGGCCAGCCGCTGTTGATACAGGTGCGCCAGCACGCGGGTCTGCAGGTCCACACCGGTCGCGATCTTCACGGTGGACTCCCCCGTGGCGTTCGACGACGCCGCCTGGCTCGCCGTCTCCGTGTCCGGCCCGCCGGTCCCGCCGCCCGCGCCGCACGCGCTCAGCAGGAGGGCCCCGCTCGCGAGCGCGGCGACGGCGCGCAGCCGCACCCCGTGACTCACCGGTCCCGGCCGGGCTCGGTGGCCACGTCCTGCTCGGGGATGTCCTCGGGTGGGGTGTCCGGGTCCGCGACGGCGCTCGTGAGCCCGGAGAGTCGCAGGCCCTGGTCCACGAGGTCCAGCCGCTTGAGGGAGTCGATGCGTGCGATCGGGAACCACGCGGCGTCGTCGGACGAACCATTCTGCTCGACCGCCAGCTCACCGCCCGTGACGTGGGCGGTGTACAGGACGCGGCACGCGTGATTGCCACGGGGCTGACCGTCCAGGCGCTGCTCGGGGGTCATCCAGTAGCTGTGCACGCCCACCAGGCCATCCGATTCCACGTGGAAACCGGTCTCCTCGAAGACCTCCCGGATCATGGTCTGCTCCGGCTGCTCCCCCGGTTCCATGCCGCCGCCGGGAAGGGTCCACGCGCCGTCGAACCCCGGGTGACGGGGGTTCCAGTGCGTCAACAGCACGTGCTCGTCGCGGGTGATCAGGGCATAGGCGCCCACGCGGGAATCGAACGGCTTGCTCATGAGCGCCAGTCTACTGACGCGTTCCGGGTGACCCCTGACAGCGGACTGGTTTCCCCGGGGCGGTGCGGGCGCGGCAGGGTGCGGTCGGTGCGGCGCGCGGGCGGGGCCCATAATGTCCGGGTGAGCATCGTGGAGAACGCCATTTACCGTAACGGGCGCAGGGTCGAGTCGCCCCGGTCCCTTGAGGAGACGTACGACCTGCTGCAGCGGATGCTGGAGCATCCCGGGGAGCCCTCCGCGTCCGAGAGCGGGGACGCGGTCGTGGCGTGGATCGGGCTGTACCGGCCCGAACCGGACGAGACCCGCTCGCTCGCCGAGCACTTCCACCTGCACGAGCTCGCGGTCGAGGACACCGTCCAGGCGCACCAGCGCCCCAAGATGGAACGCTACGGCGAGACGCTGTTCACCGTGATCCGCCCGGCGGTCTACCAGGACGCGACCGAGACCGTGGAGATCGGTGAGATCCACATCTTCACCGGACCCCATTTCGTGATCACCATCCGTCACTCCGAGTCCAGCGGCGTGGGGCGGGTGCGTAAGCGGGTCGAGGAGGACCGGGAGCTGTTGTGCTTCGGTCCGGACGGCGTGCTGTACGCGTTGCTGGACCAGATCGTGGACGACTACTTCCCCGTGCTCGACGGTCTCGAGAACGACATCGACGAGATCGAGGACGCGTTGTTCGCCGGGCAGCCGAACGTCTCGCAACGGATCTACGAGCTCGCCCGGGAGATCAACGACTTCCACCGCGGGGTGGCCCCGCTCAGCAACGTGATGCAGCGTTACTTCACGGGCTTCACCAAGTACGGTACGCACGAGGAACTGCAGCACCGGTTGCGTGACGTGCTGGATCACGTGATCCAGGTCAGCGGGAAGCTCGAATCCATGCGGGCCTCGCTCACCGACGCCATGAGCGTGGATTCCACCCTCACCACGGCGCGGCAGAACGAGGCCGCCATGCAGCAGAACGAACAGATGAAGAAGATCTCCTCGTGGGCGGCGATCCTCTTCGCGCCGTCCATCGTGGGCTCGATCTACGGCATGAACTTCACCCACATGCCCGAGCTCGACTGGCGCCTGGGTTACCCCATGTCCCTGGGCCTCATGCTGCTCGTGGCCGTGGTGCTCTACGCGGTATTCAAGGTCAAGAACTGGTTGTGAGGCGCGCAACGCGTCGGTTCGCTGGGGCGCGGACGGGCCGCACGGTGGGACGGTCCGGGGGCGACGTCGGCGGGTGACGTCCGCGGGCGACGTGGTCCGGCGGCCCTCTCGGAGGCCGCTCCCGCTCCGCGTTGAGCGGGCACGCATCCCGGGCCATTACCCTGGCGGGGATGGACAACTGGGAATTCTGGCTCGACAAACCGTTCCGCCTGGTGCTCGTGTTGCTGGGCGCCGTGGTGGTCTCCGCGCTCGTGCGCCTGCTGATCCGCAAGATCACCCGGGGGATTGCACGCGGCACCCAATCGCGGATCATCAAGCGCTTTGACCACGGCCAGGCCCGCTGGGTGCAGGACGCGGGGCTGGCATCCGAACGCCAGAGCCTGCGGGCCAGGACCATCGGGGCGGTGCTCTCGTCCGTGTCCACCGTGGCGGTGTGGGCGATCGCGATCCTCATGATCATCTCGGAACTCGGGTACAACATCGGGCCGGTGCTCGCCTCCGCGGGCATCGCGGGCGTGGCGCTGTCCTTCGGTGCGCAGTCCCTGGTCAAGGACTACCTCTCCGGGATCTTCATGGTCGCGGAGGACCAATTGGGCATCGGTGACTCCGTGGATCTCGGTGAGGCCGTGGGCACCGTGGAGAACGTGGGGTTGCGCGTGACCCAGGTCCGGGACGTGAAGGGCACCCTGTGGCACGTGCGCAATGGCGAGATCCTGCGCGTGGGCAATCAGTCCCAGGGCTGGGCCCGCTGTGTCCTGGACATCCCCGTCCCCTACGACACCAACATCGACCTGATCGCGGACATGATCGAACACGAAGCCCGGCTCGTGCGTGACGATCCGGACGTGGGTCCCAGCATCGTCGCGGACCCCGAGGTGTGGGGTGTGGAGAACATCTCGGGTGAGAGCATCACGATCCGGTTGGCCGTCAAGACCGCTCCCCTCGAGCAGTGGGACGTGGCCCGCGTGATGCGGGTGCGGATCAAAAAAATGCTCGACCGGGACGGGCTGCGCATCCCGCTGACCAACCAGGTCATAGTGCGCACGGGGGCCGAGCCCGAGACACAGGGAGAAGCACCCACCACGTCCTTCCCCGTGCCGCGTGTGCCTACGACCGGCAAGCTGCGCACCACCCCGGTGCGCCCCGAACCCGTGGACGTGGACAGCCACACCCCGGACGGCCGCACCCCCAGCCGCGACGAGTCCGGCGAGGGAACCACGTCCGCGGAACGCCGCGGGGACGGCTGAGCGCGGGCCGTCAGCTCCGCTTCCGGCGGACTCCCCCACCCCGGGAGGGCCGCCCGCGTCCCGGCTTCGCTGCGCTACGCTTCCCCGCCGATGACGCCGCTCGCCTGTCCCTGTCACGGGCCCCATCCTTGGTGCGGCCGCCGTCTCGCGGCGCTTCCCTGCCACTGGACTCCTTACGGCCACGCACGATCCCCACGAACCGCTGCACCGTGTCCTCGCCCTCGTCATCCAGGCCGCGAGGCCACACGAGGACCACGGGAACGGTGGGGGCGTCCGTGAGTTCTCTAAAGGTCACGTCCTTGCGGGCATGCAGGCGCGCCACGGACATCGGCAGCACCACGGGGCCCACGCCGGCGGCGGCGAGTTCGACGGCCATGGCGGCGTCGTCGATGTCGGCGTGCGCTTGCGGGGTGGACTCCTCGGTGAGCTGCGCGAGGGTGAGGGAGTCAAGGACGGTCAAAAGGTCGTCGGTGCTCAGCACCGCCACCTGCAGCTCGTCGTACAGGTGCACCGCATTGTGGGTGACCCGCAGGTCCTCGAGCGAAGGATCCCCCGGCGCCCAGCCGAGCCGCACGAAACACGCAGTGACGGCGGCGTCGTGGAGCGCCGAGCGCCATTCCGCGGCCGGGACCAGGACGTCCCGCAGCTCGGGGCGCATCCTGCGCTCGCGCCACAGGCCGAACCACTTGCCGGGCATGACACCGGGGACGTACCCCACGGTGAACGCGCCCGGCTCCGCGGGCTCAGAGGGGGGTGTCGGGGTGTCCGCTGCGGTCATGCTCCCACCCTAAGTGCACCCGTGCGTGCGCCATGTCCGGGCCTGTCCGAGCTGGGCGTGCAGGCCCATCCGAGCGATACGTACGGCTTCGTGGCGCACGGATGTGCGAAAACCGGCGCGGAGGGCTAGAGTGTTCCCTGTTGTTCGGGGCTTTAGCTCAGTTGGTAGAGCGTTTCGTTCGCAATGAAAAGGTCAGGGGTTCGATTCCCCTAAGCTCCACATTCTTCTCAGATCCCGTGTCCGGAAGGGCACGGGATCTTTGCTGTCCGCGCGCCGCGCTCCCGATCGATGGAGTCGGGAGCGCGGCCGCCGGACCGTCGCGAACATCTGTGCCCCGTGAAGACATGCGATTCGCCAAGGACATGTCTTTTCGGGACACACGTGCATCGCCACCCATTGCCCCCGGCAGAAGGGCCCCATGCCCCAGCACCGCAGCTACACGACGAGCGTCGCCAGCGTGTGCCCGCACTACGTGACCAAGGCGGGGAAGAAGAGCCGCACCAAGGACGAGGTGGACCAGATCATCTGCTGGCTCACCGGATACTCCCCCGAGCAGCTGCGGAGCCAGCTCGAAAACGACGTCGATTTCCAGACCTCCTTCACCGACGCCCCTGCCATGGAGAAGATCCTCCGAGGCTGACCCGCCGCGCGCGGATACTGTGAGCCCATGAAGATCCTCGTGACCGGCTTCGAGCCCTTCGGTGGAGAGACGGAGAACGCGAGCGGCGTCGCCGTCGACATGCTCCGCGAGTTCGCGCCGAGCGACGGCGTATGCATCGCCACGGCGATCCTCCCCGTCACATGGCCCGGAGCGGGTCCCGCGCTGCTGCGGGCCGTCGAGGAACACCGGCCCGACGCCGTCGTGGCCGTGGGTGAAGCGGGCGGCCGAACGGCCGTCACCCCTGAGCGGTGGGCCAGGAACCTGGGGCACGGGCGCATCCCGGACAACGACGGCGGGGTCCGCGACGCCGCTCCCCTCGCCGAGGGTCCCGAGCGCCTCGAGTCCCGCATTGACCCTTCCGCGCTCGCCCATGCCGTCCGGGACGCGGGCATCCCGGCCGAGGTCTCCGACGACGCAGGCGCTTTCCTGTGCAACGCCGTCTTCTGGACCGCGCTGCACCGCACGGATCTGCCCGCCGCGTTCATCCACGTACCCGCGGTCAGGTCGAGAGGATCAGCGGGGATCGGTGCCGAGACCGACCCGGATCACACCCCCGCGGATTCAGCGCTGAGTTTCGACGACCTCGCACACGCGCTGGCGGCCGCTGTCCACGCCGTCGCCCTCGAGCCAGGATCGCAGTCGGCCTGAACAGCCCCGGTAGGCCGGATCCACGCCACGGCCCCGAAAGGAGCTCAGCATGGTTTCCACATCACGTCCCGCAGCCACCGCGTTCCTTGTGTCCGGCCTTTTCCTTCTGACCTCGTGCAACGGCGACCGGACGTCCGAGCCGGCCCGAGCGAAACGGCCGCGGCGTCGTCGTCGTTGGGTGAGCCCCGGACCGTGACCGAAAACTTGGACGCACCGTGGTCCGTTGCCTTCTACGGGGGCACTCCCCTGGTCAGCGAGCGCGACTCAGCCAGGATTCTGGAGCTCGACGACGCCGGGCAGGCTCGCGGGGTGGGCGTCGTTCGCGGCGGCCAGGGCGACACATCGTCCCATGCTTTCCCGCATGCGGTGTGCAGCGATATCATCGCTCTATGGCGATTGAAGTAAGTGAGCTCCCCACGTTGGATGCACGAGCCACCGCGGCGTACGCGCACCTGTTCCAGGCGCTGAGTGAACCGACCCGGCTGGCCGTGGTTCAGCACCTGGCCTCGGGGGAACACCGGGTCCGGGACCTCGTGGAGCACATGGGCCTGGCCCAGTCCACGGTGAGCAAACACCTGAGCTTCCTCGTGGAGTGCCACCTGATCCAGGCGCGGCCGGAGGGGCGTGCCACGTGGTATTCCCTCACCCACTCGCATGAACTCGCGGCCCTGATCGCTGCCGCGGAACACATCCTGCACGCCACCGGCACCGACGCGGTGCTGTGCGCCCACCTGCGCCACCCCCCGCAGGGACCCGCCACCGGGACCGCTGCAGTGTGGGGCGGGGCGGCGTCGTCGTCGGGATGGGAGGCCGAGTAATGGGCGCCGGACACGTACACGGTCACACCCACGCTGGGGCCACGGGACACCCGGGGCGACTGCGGGTGGCCTTCGGGTTGACCGCGGGGATGGTCGTGGCCCAGGCGGCGGGGGCGGTAATCACGGGGAGCTTGGCCCTGCTGACCGACACCGTCCACGCCTTGACGGATGCGATCGGGCTGCTCGTAGCGCTCGTCGCGGCGCACCTGATGACGCGCCCGGCCAGTTCCAAGCACACGTGGGGCTTCCGGCGCGTGGAGGTGATCGCGGCCCTCGGCCAGGCCACCCTCCTACTGGGCGTGGGGATCTTCGCCGCTGTGGAGGGTGTCCGGCGGCTCGTGGAACCGCGCGAGGTACCGCCCACGGAGCTGTTGGTCTTCGGCACCGCGGGGTTGGCATGCAACGTGGTGGCCATCCTGGTGCTGTCCTCGAGTCGGGAGAGCAACTTCAACATGCGTGCCGCGTTCCTGGAGGTCGTCAACGACGCCCTGGGCTCGCTGGGCGTGATCGTGGCCGCCGTGGTGATCGCGACCACCGGGTTCCAGCGCGCGGACACCGTGGCGGCACTGTTCATCGCCGCGCTCATCCTTCCCCGCGCCGTGCGGATCATGCGCGAGACCGCAGCGGTGCTCATGGAGTTCACGCCGCGCGGCCTGGATCTGGACCTGTTCCGCGAGCACATCATGGCCCTGCACCACGTGGTGGACGTGCACGACGTTCACGCCTCCACGGTCGCCACGGGCCTTCCCACCATCAGCGCGCACGTGGTCGTGGAGGACGAGTGCTTCCGGGATGGGCATGCGGCAGACTTGCTCCGGGACGTGAAGACGTGTGTCGCGGAACACTTCGATGTGTCGGTACACCACTCCACGTTCCAGATCGAAACGGCGGACATTCGCGATTCGGAATCCCACGAGGTTTTGCACGCCTGACTCCGCCGCAACGCCCACACCCCGGGAGGACACCATGAGGGAACCCACCAGCACGCTGTTCACGGACGTCGTCGTCTTCGACGGCACGGACTTCCACTCCGGGACCAGGGACGTCCTGGTGCGCGAGGGACGCATCGAGCGGCTGGCCTCGCACGGTGAGATCCAGGCCTCGCAGGACACGCGCACGGTGAACGGCTCGGGACATACGCTCACCCCGGGGTTCATCGACTGCCACGTACACCTGACCGTGAGCAACGCGGGGTCCCTCGCGGGTTTCGCGGAACCGTTCTCCACGCAGTTCTACCGCTCGGTGGACAACATGCGCCGCACGCTCGACGCCGGTGTGACCACCGTGCGCGATGCCGGTGGTGCGGACGCCGGCCTCAAGCATTCCCTGGCCACCGGGCTGGTTCGCGGACCACGCGTGAAACTCTCGGTGAGCATCATGTCCCAGACCGGGGGCCACGGGGACAGCTGGTTGCTCTCGGGTGCGTGCTCACCCATGCTCGCGCCGCACACCGGCCGCCCCGACGGCGTGGCCGACGGTCCCGACGGCGTGCGGCGCAAGGCCCGCGAGATCCTGCGGGCCGGTGCAGACCAGATCAAGATCTGCTCCACGGGCGGCGTGTTGTCCCCCGACGACGATCCGCAGCACTCGCAGTTCGGCCCGGACGAGATCGAGGTCATCGTGGCCGAGGCCCGCGCACAGGGTGCCTACGTGATGTCCCACGCGCAGGGTGCCCCCGGGATCAAGAACGCCCTGCGCGCCGGAGCTCGATCCGTGGAACACGGGATCTTCCTGGACGACGAGGCCATCGAGCTGCTCCTGGAGAACGACGCCTTCCTGGTCCCCACGCTGCAGGCCCCGCTCGCGGTGATCACGGCCCACGAGGCGGGCGTGCCCATGCCCCCGGGCGTGGTCGAGAAGGCCCGCCGCGTGGCGCAAGCCCACAGCGCGTCCGTGGCCAAGGCCCACGACGCTGGCGTGAAGATCGCCATGGGCACGGATGCGGGCGTGGGCGCCCACGGCGAGAACCTCGAGGAGATCGAGCTCATGGCGGCCAACGGGATGTCCACGGTGCACGCGTTGCGTGCCGCGACATCCACGGCCGCGCAGCTCATCGAGGAACCGTGCCTGGGCAACCTCGAGCGTGGCGCCACGGCGGATCTGGTCCTACTCGAGGGTGATCTCCACCGCGAGGGCGTCACGCAACTGCGCGGCCGGGTCCGCGGGGTGTGGCAGGCCGGGGAACGGGTGCGCTGAGCGGGGCGCACCGCCCCGGCCCCCGGCAGGAACATCAGGCGCGCGCCAGACGCTCCCACGCGAGTTCGGCGAGGGCCGCGGCCTGGGCGCCGCTCCGCCGGGTCCCTCCTCGCCGGGCTGGACCATGAACACGACGTGGCCCGCCAGGTCGTCCCGGCGAGCGCTCAGCAGTGTGGCCGCGCCCACGAGACCAGCGGTGTGCAGGTCGGGCCGCAGTGATGTCGCGTCGTCCAGGAACGTCACGCGACCTCCTCGGTCCGGGCGGGCGGTCTCAGTCCCCGTCCGCCGGCATCCCCGTGAGTTCCGGTCCCGGCGCGAGCCGGACCGGGCCACGGGCTGTGGTGATGTCCACTGTCTCACCTTTTTGCTGCACTGTGATCTCCCCCACGTCCGCCAGTTCCCGGGCCACCGCCCGCACCCCGGGCATGTCGTCCCGCCATTCGTCCCCGCCCAGGGTCCGGGCAACGTCGGACGGGCAGATCGTCGTGCCCGCTCGGTGCCGCAGCAGCGCACGGATCGTGGCCGCACGCCGTTCCCGCAGCCCGGACTCCGAGGGGGTCTCCCACCACGGGTCACCTCGCTCCCCCAGCGCGACCTTCGCGTCCTGGACCCGCTCGCGCGCGTGTTCGTCCTTGGACTTCACGGCTCGCCGGGCACTCATGAGTTCGCGGACGAGTTCCTCCCGGAACTTCTCAGGGATGCACGGGTCCGTGGCGCGCCATGTGCGCCCGTTGACCACGATGTGGTGCCCGTCCGCAGTGCGTTCGGGGCCCGACGACGCCGCGGTCGCCGCGTCCTTCTTTTCCGGGCTCATCGGCGCAGCCCCCCGTCCAGTCCCAGGCGGGAGATGAGTTGTTCGTGGCGCGCCAGACCGGCCGTGACCACGGAAGGGTTCTGGGCGTACCAGCGCAGGTGTTCGGCCGCGATGTCCTGTTCCGGGATGTGTTCCCCGTGGATGATCCAGTCGTCGTGCGGACCCCCGATCAAGTCGTCGGGATCGTGACCGAGGGCTTCGAGCGTGCTCGCGTAGATCGGTGCGCGGATCCCGCCCAGCAGCACCCGCCCGGGATCGGGGACGGTCGCGCTGAGGCCGGCCTCCGCCAGGATCGCCGCAGCGACCTCCGTGAGCACCCCGTTACCCGGGTGATTGATCACGTGCACGGCATGGGGGCCGGCGGCATCCAGGATCGAGGCGGCATCGAGGGCATGGTGCGCGTCTTGCCGCACTCGCAGCTGTCGCAGCGACTCTTCCCGTGCCGCCCACACTGCCTCCGGGGTCGGGCGGGTCAGCTCCACCGTGGACTCACCCCGGGCCGCGGCGGTCAGCACCCGCAGGTCGTGGTACGGGGCCACGGGAGGGTCCCCCACGCCTGGGGCCCGCACGATCGCGAGCGTGGGCATGAGCGCGGTCCAGCGCATCACCGGGATGCGCACGATCCGGGCGTCGTCGGCCAAGCGCGGGAGGACGTCGTTGTTGCCCAGGGGCAGGCCGCGGTATCCGGCCGCCACGGGCTGGGTCACGAACAGCGAGAGCCGCGGCAGCAGGGTATGCAAGTGGGGCAGGTCCTGCTCGGTCAACTCGTGCACGGGCGGCAGGCGCACCCCGTGCCACTCACCGGCCAGGGCGCCGTGGAGCAGGACGCGCAGGGACTCGGCCTGACAGTTGCCGTACACCGCGAACAGCGGGACGTCGGGGAGCCCGTTGAGCCCGTAGAAGTCCCCGTAGTGCACCCGGCGGCCCGCGATGTGTGCGTCGTTCGTCGGTTCAGTGGTCATGTCCCACCCTGTCCTCGAGTCGTCGTGCGGTGTCCGCGGCGTGGACCGGGACCCGCGGATCGTCCGGGTCCACGTCCACCGGATTCGATTCTGCCCGGTTCACGGCACGCACGGAACGCACCGTGAGCAACCCCGGCACATGAGTTTCCCCGCGCTCGCTCCACCGACGCAGGGGCACGTCCAGTGTGAGGGGCGCGTGGACATCGGCGAGGACCACGGCCCGGTCGAGCACGTTCTGCGGTGGTGCACCGATCCGGATCCGGGGGTCCTCGGCGAGCGCGTCCGGGACCTCCGCGCGGTCCACGAACCACACCCCGGCATCCGTGTCGCGCAGGACGTGGGCGGCGGTGAGGTAGGCCTCGGCGGCGTCGTCGTGCCCGTGCACTTGCACGACCGCCCACGGTTGGCCGAACGCGACACCCGACCCGCGCGTGCTGCGCAGTGGGATCCGCCGGGCGAGGGCGAGAGTTTCGGCGTCCTTGACCGCGCGCGTGGCACTGCGGCCGGCGAGGTCGGGACCGTCGTGCCACGCCCCGGCCCCCGGTACGTGGGTGAAGCGCGCCCCCGCTTGCCAGCAGCGGTACGCCAGGTCCCAGTCCTCGCCGCCGTAGCCCACGAGGGTCTCGTCGAAGCCACCGCAGCGCTCGAAAAGTGCGCGGTCCATCGCGAGCAGCGCGCTGATCACGAGCCGGAAGTCCTCGGTCCCCGCGTCCGCCAGATCCGCCGTGCGGGCGTAGCCGTCCGCGAGCCACACGGGATCCTGCAGCCGACGTGCGCCGGGGACGTCCTCGCCCGCGACCCAGCGCAGCACGGCGGGCACGTTGAGGCCGTCGAGCGCCGCGTGATGGCGAGCGCCCACCGCGAGCGCGCCGTGGCCGTCATCCGCACGGGTGAGCCCGGTGAGCATCGCGGAGACGAACCCCGGCTCGGGGATCATGTCCCCGTCCAGGAACACGAGCACATCACCCCGCGCAGTGCGCGCCCCGAGATTGCGCGCCGCCCCCGCGCGGAAGCCCAGGTCCTCCTGGCGCACCACGGTGCACGTGAACGGGACGGGCGGGATCGCGGGGGCCTCTGCGGAGCCGTCGTCGGCGACCACAACCTCCAACTCTTCTACCGGGTGGTCCTGCTGCGCCAATGCGGCGAGCAGGCGATCCAGGCCGCGCTGGTTCTCGAAGTACGGGACGACGACGCTCATCGACGGCGCGCTCACAGCGCACCTCGCCGAGGTGTGAGTCGATCCCCTGTGATCCGCTCCCATTGCATTGCGGCGGCAGCAGCCGTGCCGGGGACCTGAGTCGCATCCCACGCGGCGGGATCGATCCACGTGGCGGCGGGATCCTTGAGTGCGCGAGCCAGCGCCGTCGGGAGGTCATCGGTGAGCGTAAGCGCCCATGGGGCCCGCGCCGCGAGTTCCTCGAAGAACGGGTGGGGCGTCACGAGGGGTTTGCGTCCGCTCGCGATCCACCGGCCCACCGACCCGGAGGCCGAGACGTGGGACGGTGCGACCACCGGGACCGTGACTTCTTGCGCGGCGCGGGTCAGGGCGGCGTCGGGCAGGAATCCCGTGGCGCTGAACGAGTGCCCGAGCGCGCGGGCCGCGGCGTTCAGGGCCGGGACGAGGTCGTCGTGACCGTCCGAGGGGCGGCCCAGTGCCACGACGTCAACCGGGGTGCGCACACCTTCGAGGGCCGCGACCACACGGTCGTGGCCCTTGCCCGGATACAGGAAGCCGAGCATCGCCACGCTCGGAGTGCCGTTCGCCGGATGACGTCGCGCGGCCGCCCACTCCCCCGGCTCCGGCGGATCGATGGGCAGCGGGTCCACGAAAACGGCGGTGACATCGGCTGCGACGAACCGCTCGAGCTGGCGACGTTCCGACGCGCTGCTCACGATCACGGTGCGCGCGAGGTCCGCGACGCGCGCATAGGCGGCACGTCGCGCCTCGAAGGCGTGGCCGTCCGACGGCTGGGGAATGTCGTGCAGGGTCACCGAGACGGGCCGGACCCGAGCCAACCGGGCGATCGTGTCCGCGGCGGCCGTGGCGGAATCGCCGAACACGCGGTCGGTGAAGTGCAGGTGCACGGGGGCGTCGTCGCGGAGCAGGTCGGGCAGGAGTTCGTCGACCGTGCCGGACACCGATCGGGCTTCCGGGGTGTGCCGCGCGAGTGCCTCGGCATGCATGCGGACACCGTGCTGGGCCGGGCCCACACAGGCGAGGAGGGGAACTGTCACCGCCCCACTGTATCGACCCGGCCATCCATCCGGCCCCTAACATCTGTGTCCCGGAACAACACGTGGATTCGAGAATCCGTGCATTTTCGGGCCCCAGGTGTTGTGCAGTCCGGCTGCCGCGGCGGCCAGGAGCGGGCGGGTGGGCGGGTACCGGGCGCGTCCGAGAGGACCCGGGTGGGCATCGCATGCGTCTTAAAGGACCCGGGTTGGCTGCCGGACACACCCCGCACGTCGTGGCGGAACTCACTTCATCCGTGCACTCGTTGCACTTGTGCAAATTTGCACTCGTGCATAGGATTTTCGTCGTGCCTGAATCCCATCTCTCCCTGCGTGAACGCCACCGTGTTCGCACCCTCGCGGAGATCCATCGCGCCGCGCTGGAGCTCGCGACGTCGGGGAATTACGCCGACACCGCCGTGGAAGCCATTGCCGAACGTGCCGGGGTCTCCCGCAGGACGTTCTTCAACTACTACTCGTCCAAGGAGGACGCGATGCTGGGGCTCACCCCGCCGCGACTGTCCGAGGCCGCTCGCGAGCGCTATACGGATCCTGACGCCGGGGACGAGTTCGCTCGCACCGTGCGCCTGTTCGTAGACGTCCTCCGGGACGCCACAGGCCCCCCGGAGCTCGCCACGCGCCGTCGTGAACTGATGTGCGCCCACCCCGAACTCAAACGGCGCATCGGGATGCACATCACCGCGGTGGAGAACCTCGTGGTCTCCACCGTCACCGAACACTCCGCGCGCGACACCCCTCCCCGCTCGGAGGAGACGACCCACGCGTTCGTCCTGCTGGCCGGCTCGGTCATCAAGTTCGTGTTCCGTACCAACACGCATCTGGCCACCACACCCGACGACGCCGCCATCCAGCGCGCGCTCGACCACGCCATCGGCGTCTTCCGCACCGCTCTCAAGGAGATCTCATGACCGCCACCGCCACCCGGGCTGTATCCAGCCCTCCTGTGGACGAGAAACCACCCCACCTCGGACTGCTGTTCGCGAGCCTCATGGTCGTCATGCTGCTCGCGTCCCTCAGCCAGACCATCCTCTCCACCGCCCTGCCCACCATCGTGGGAGACCTAGGCGGTGTGGACCACATGAGCTGGGTCATCACCGGCTTCATCCTGGCTTCCACCGTGATGATGCCGGTCTACGGCCGCATCTCCGATCTCCTCGGCCGCAAGCCCGTGCTGATCGCGGCCATCGTGCTGTTCATCGCGGGCTCCGCCCTGGGTGCGGCGGCCGGGACCATGAGCTGGCTCATCACCGCCCGCGTGGTGCAGGGCCTGGGCGGCGGTGGTCTGATGATCCTCGCCCAGACCTCCATCGCGGACGTGGTCCCCGCCCGTGAGCGCGGCAAGTACATGGGCGTGATGGGCGCCGTGTTCGCCGTGTCCTCGGTGGCCGGGCCGCTGCTGGGCGGCTGGATCACGGAGGGTCCCGGCTGGCGCTGGGCGTTCTCCTTCAACATCCCGCTCGGAATCCTGGCCATCATCGCGGTGGCCGTGTTCCTCAAGCTGCCCCGGCGGCCCCGCGAGGAGCGCGAACGCATCGATTATTTGGGCATGATCCTGCTGGCCGGTGCCACCACGTGCCTGATCCTGGTGTGCACGTGGGGCGGGACCCAGTACGACTGGAACTCCCCGCAGATCCTGCTGCTGTGCGCCACCACCCTGGCCGGGGCCATCGCCTTCGTGATCGCCGAGACCCGCGCGAGCAGCCCCGTGATCCCCCTGCCCCTGTTCAAGGACCGCAACTTCACCCTGACCACCGTGTCCGGGCTCGCGGTGGGCGTGGCCATGTTCGGCGCGATCGGCTACATGCCCACCTACATCCAGATGGTCAAGGGCGTGGACGCCACCCAGGCCGGTCTGCTCATGACCCCCATGATGGCGTCCCTGCTGATCACCTCGATCGTCTCGGGCCAGATCGTCTCCCGCACGGGCCGGTACAAGCTGTTCCCCCTGGTGGGCATGGTGATCATGGGCATCGGCTTGTGGCTGCTGTCCACCCTGGAAGTCTCGGACTCCACCGTTCGCATGTGCGTGTTCCTCGCGGTGTTCGGCGCGGGCATCGGGCTGAGCATGCAGATCCTGGTGCTCATCGTGCAGAACTCGGTGCCCAACCGGATCGTGGGCACCGCCACCGCCTCCAGCAACTTCTTCCGCCAGGTGGGAGCCACCGTGGGCTCCGCCGTGGTGGGCTCGCTGTTCATCTCCCGGCTGAAGGACCTGCTGGCGGAGAACCTGCCCAAGATCCCGGGCAAGTCCGCCGGGGCGATGGACGCCAACTCCTTCACCCCGCAGAGCGTGCACGGGCTGCCGGCCATGTTCCGCGACCCGGTGATCCAGTCCTACAACGACGCCCTGCTGCCCATCTTCCTGTTCATGATCCCGCTCGCGGTGCTCGCGTTCGTGCTGCTGCTGTTCGTGGAGGAGAAGCCCCTGGCCACCCGCGTGGACCTGAGCACGGGCGAGATCTCCACGGTCGAGGCCACCGCCACCGAGGCGCAGGCGGCAGTGGGCGCCTCGGACCGCCCCGCAGAATCCCCTCGTCAGCCGGGGACCGTGACGGACAGTGCCGCCTCTGAGTTCCCGCGAACCCGGGAGACCTCGCAGGCGTCGGCAGCCACGCAGACCGCGGCCCGCCCGCCGCGCAGAGGCCGACGCGGTGGCCGCCCGGCGCCGCGCCACCGGGCCTGAAAGAGCGCTCCGGGATCCGAGTGATGCACGCCGTTCGCACCCCGGGACCAGCCGCTCCGCGTTGACCGGGCGGGCGCTGAGGCGAGACGGCCCCGCCACGAATGCAGTGCCCGACCTCACGGGCCCGCAACCACGCGACAGCACCGCCCCGCCCCGGGGATCCCCCCCCGGGGCGGGGCGGTGCTCGTCAGTCCTCCGACGGCAGTACCTCGCACAGGTCCTCCACCAGATCCGCGAGGATCTCCGGCGCCTCCAGCATCCCGTCCCGCAGGTCGGACAGCTCCATCCCGTGCAGCAGGCCCACCGCGTAGCGGTCCTTGCCCGTGCGCTGGAAGGACCGGCTGGCCCGGGCCAACCACTCCTCCATGACGGCGGCGTCCGTAATCACGCCCAGATCGTCCTGGTAGTCCTTGGCCACCGCGGCCGCACGGACCCGCTTCTTGCCCGCCTTCGCGTGGGCGTGCCCCAGTGCCTCGGACACGTACCGCGCGGACTTGGCGGCCTTGCGGGTCTCGTGGACCACGTCGAACGCCGCGGCGGTCTGCATTGCGTCCAGACCCGGGAGGGTGATGCGTCGACCCACTTCGGCAGCCATGTCGCTGACGTCGGTCGCGACATCGGCGTCCGGGACCTTGGCGTTGGCGGAGACGAGCACACGGTTCAACGCGGCACCCAGTACGGTCTTGGCGAAGTCCTTGGCCGAAAGTTGCGCCGCGTCCTCGGTGATGTCCTGGCCCGCCGCGAGCGCTCGCAGGTCCCGCACGAGTTGCAGGTAGGCGGCACCGTCGAGTTCCCGGCGCACGGTGCGGCCCGCCACCACGCCGAGCTGGTCGGCCGAAGCACGCAGTTCCTGCTTGGCCTGTTCCGTCACCACGCCGGAGGGCTGGGCCTCGAGCAACACGTCGAGTCGCTGCCGGGCGACCTCTTGATCGCGGGCATCACCCAGGACCCTGGCAACACCCTTGAGGCGCTGTTCAAGATCCGCGACGACGTCCTCGGTCACGAACCCACGCGCGGCCTGCAGTACGGCCCGCAACGCCCGCGAGCGCACCCGCAACTGGTGCACCGAGTCCGGGGCGTCGATCCGCACGGCGAAGTCCCACCGCTGCAGCTCCCCGGTCAGGCGGGCGAGCATCGCCGCGAGAACGTCCGCTCCGGTCGGCTCGGACTTCGTTTCGGGCTCCGGCTCCGCAGCAGCGGGGGCCTGCGAGTCCTTGTCCGAGGACTTCCCTGATTTCTTCTTCGACTTCTTCCCGGTCTTCTCGGCCTTGGCCTTCTTGCCCGGCTTCTTGCCGGAGCCCTTGTCCGTCTCCGCATCGCCCGTCATCTCGGACTTCGTGGCCGAACCCCGCTCCGATTCCGCCGACGCCTTCGCGGCATCTGTTTCGCTCACACCACCGTCCGAGGACGTGGCGTCATCGGTGCCGGAACTGGCGTGGTCCGGGAGGGCGGCGTCGTCGGAGGCACCGGCCTCTGCGGCGTGCTCCGGGGCGACGACCCGCACCGAGTCGCCACCGTCCTGGCCCAGGGCGCGGGCGATCTTCGCGACCGAGGACGACGGCGCCGCCCCCGCCGCGTACAGCACGGACTCCACGGCCTCGAACACCGTGCGCGCCTGCTTCTGGGTGAGGTCGTCGCGCGTGAGCTCGACCTCGCACTCGGACCATTCCCGCGTGACCCGGCCGCGCTCGTCGCGCGCGCTGACCGCGTCCAGGCACAGCTCCGCGTACTGACCGTCCTCCCCGAGCACCGGGTACACCGTGCGGTGGGTGTTGATGGTCGCGACCGGGGTGAGCTCCTCGCCCAGGGTCAGGCCGGTGAGGACCCTGCGCAGCGCGGCGGGGATCCGCTGCGCCGAGGTCTTCAGCGGCTCGTAATGCAGTTCCCCGCGCACCTGCCCAGCCTGGTACTTGACGTGCCAGCCGTCGTCGCTGCCGCCCGTACGACGCCGCACGGCCACCTTCGCGTGCGCGAGCGCGAGATCGGCGGTGTCGTAGTACGTGGCGCTCATCTCGTGCTCCACGGGATCACCCACGGTGAAGTTCTTGAGCTTGTGCAGCTTGAGCCTGGGGGTGCGCTGCCCCGCGACATCGTACTTGCGTTCGATCTCGACCTGTTGGGTGACCATGGTGCTCCCTGTGTGGAACGCGCCGCGGCCCGGGGGGGGGGCCGCGGCGCGTTGCTGTCAACGAATGTTCTGCAGAGCTCTCAGGCCCGACGTCGCTTCAACACGTCGTCGAGGTTCAGCGCCGCAGGCTCCTGCTCACCGGCGCGCACGGCTTCCTTGAGGGACGTTGAACGAGCTGCCGGGCGCTCGGGCACGCGGAGGGGTTCCGGCTCGCTGCGCTCGACCACGGGCGCTTGCGTGTAGAGCGGCTTGGGCACCGGGACCGGCTGCCACGTGGTGGCGCTCGACGCGGCCGGTGCCGCACTGCGGGCGACCTTGAGGGCCTCGGCGCGCAACTCGGCGACGGTGTAGACGGGTTCCGCGGGACGTTCGGCGGTTCCGGTGGCGGGCTGTTCACCGTCCACGGGCAGATCCAGGGACGCGTGCAGCTCGCGGTCGTGCTGAGCGGCTTCCTGGCGGTCCTCGTCCTCGTTGTCGAAGATCGCGTACTGCACGGGGGCGACGTCCGCGGTGACGGGACGGGCGGCGGCGCGCTGTTCACGGTCGGTGACGGCGAGGTAGCGCAGACCGGCCACGCACCCGGCGCCCAGCAGGAACAGGACCACTGGTACGGCCCAGGACACGGCGGTCAGCGGTGCGGCGAGAGCGCTCACCACGGCGGCCAGGAGCAGCAACACCCCGGTGAGGAAGATGATGGTGCGGTCCCACTTGATCCGCAGCCCCGCCAGGGAACCGCGCTGGACTGTGGTCGCGCCCGGCGCGGGTGCCGTTGTCTCCATGGCTTTCGTCTCCCGTTCGTGGACGTGTGATGAGGCTACTGTGTGCACTGTAGTGGACTCCGCACCCACGCGCTCCTGCCTGTGGATCACGGCACCGGTCTGCAGATCTGGGGCCTCCACCTGGGCACGAACAGGAGCGTTCGTGCGCCGAGCCACGCGCGGTGCGAACCGCACGACGCACAGCACGATGATAATGGCCAATACGGCCGAACTGCTCACCCACGACAATCCCACCGTCTCAGCGTAGGACACCGCGCCGTGATCCCCCGGAACGCAAACGCGTGTTGCTCACATCAATGTAATTCGATGCAGTTATGACGCCGTCCGGAGCCTTTTCACATGGCTGTCAGCGAGACGCGCGCCGGACGGTGATCCCCCGGTCCTCGCCCGTGAACCGACGAACGAGCCCCTCCGGGACCTCCTCCGCGGTGAGCGCAAAGCTTCGGTGGTCCGCCCAGTCACCCGCGATGTGCAGGAACCGCGGGCGCAGCCCCTCGTCCCGGAAACCCAGCTTCTCCACGACCCGCAGTGATTTGGCATTCTCCGGGCGGATGTTGATCTCCATCCGGTGCAACCGCAGGTGCTCGAAGCAGTAGTCGGTGGCCATGGCCACCGCCATGGGGGCGATCCCGCGCCCGGCTTGCGCGCCGTCCACCCAGTAGCCCAACGTCGCGGAGCGGAACGACCCCAGGGTGATGCCCGAGACGGTCAGTTGCCCCACGAGTTCGTGGCGCCGGGTCCCGGGGTCCTGCTCGGTGATCAGCCACGGCAGGGTCTGCCCTTCCCGCGCCTGCTTGGTCATGGAGCGCACGAAACCACGAAACGACGGCGCCGCGCCGTCCGCCTCGGGGTTGCTCGCTTCCCATGGTTCGAGCCACTGCCTATTGCGGTAGCGCACCCGGTCCCATTCACCGCGGTCACTCATGGCCAGTGGGCGCAGCACGAGCTGCGCCCACTGAAGGGTGACCGGCCATTCTGCAGCCGTGTTCACGAAGGTGGGGACCTCAGCCTTCGAGGT
Source organism: Kocuria sp. ICS0012 (assembly GCF_001665945.1). NCBI lineage: Bacteria > Bacillati > Actinomycetota > Actinomycetes > Micrococcales > Micrococcaceae > Kocuria > Kocuria sp. ICS0012. The sequence goes on from NZ_LZMM01000077.1 coordinate 53,764, forward strand.
CGCGGGCGTAGTCCTTGATCCAGGCGCGCAGGCCCGGACCGAGGTCCTCGCGTTCGCACGCGAGCTCGATGTTCGCCTTGAGGTAGGACAGCTTGTCCCCGGTGTCGAAGCGGCGGCCCTTGAAGACCACGCCGTACATGCCGTGGGCAGCATCCCCGCGGTCCGCGATGGTCTGCATGGCATCCGTGAGCTGGATCTCGTCACCGCGGCCGGGGGCCGTGTTCTCAAGGATCTCGAAGATCTCCGGGTGCAGCACGTAGCGGCCGATGATCGCGAGGTTGGACGGGGCGTCCTCCGGCGCGGGCTTCTCCACGAGGCCGTTGACCTGGACGTAGTCCTCCCCCTCGACGGCGGTGACGTCCGCGCAGCCGTACGCGCTGATGTTCTCGCGGGGCACCTCCATGAGGGCCACCACGGAACCGCCGGTGCGCTCCTGCACGCGGATCATCCGGGCGAGCAGGTCTTCCTTCTCGTCGATCAGGTCGTCGCCCAGCAGCACCGCGAACGGGTCGTCGCCCACGTGGGTCTTGGCACGCAACACCGCGTGTCCCAGCCCCTTGGGGTCCTGTTGCCGCAGGTAGTGGATCTCGCCCAGGTCCGATGCGTGCTCGACCTCGGCCAACAGTGCCTTCTTGCCGGACGCATCCAGTTGCGCCTCGAGCGCGGGGACGCGGTCGAAGTGGTCCTCGAGGGCGCGCTTGGAGCGGCCGGTGATCATGAGGACGTCGTCCAGGCCGGCGTCCACGGCTTCCTGCACCACGTACTGGATGGCCGGGCGGTCCACCACGGGCAGCATTTCCTTGGGCATGGCCTTGGTGGCGGGCAGGAATCGGGTGCCCAACCCCGCGGCGGGGATGACGGCCTTGTGTACGCGCTTGGTCTCTTCACGACTCATGGGATCAGGGTAAACGACCGCACACGGGCGCCCGCGTTCCAACGCCCGTGTGATACCGGGAATGCGAGAATTCTCGGGAAATGTACTCCCAACGGTGAACAGGGAAGGACGGTCGACGACGCATGGACCCCACGGCATCCCCCGCGGACGCATCCCCGGTCCCCGAGGACAAGGCGCGATTGCGCGCACGGATCCTGGCGCGGCGGCGTCGTCGTGGGGCGTCCGCACGGCACCGGGCGGAGACGGGGTTCGCGGAGCACCTGGCGCGCGTCCTCGCCGGGACCGGGACGGGTGACCTGGCTGCGTTCCTGCCCCTGCCGGACGAGCCGCCCCTGCTGTCCGCGCTCACGCAGGCGCATCACCGCGGCCACCGGGTCTGGTTGCCCGTGGTGGAACCCCTGCGGCAGTTGAGCTGGGTGCAGTGGCACCCGGATGCCCCTCTGGTCCAGGGGGCGTTGCCCGGGCTGCTCGAACCCGCCGGGGAACGGCACGGGGCGGAGGTGTTCACGGCGGTGCGGGTGTTGCTCGTGCCGGTGATCGCGGTGGACGAGGCCGGTGTGCGGCTGGGCTTCGGGGGCGGGTACTACGACCGGTTCCTGCCGCGCATTACGGGGACCCGGCACCGGCTGGAGGCCATGGCCTGCTGCTACGCGGACGAGGTGCTGCCGGCGGGGACCGTCCCCCGCGAAGCGCACGATGCCGTGCTCGGCAGCGTCCTCACGGAACGCGGCGTCGTGCCCCTGGGGCCCTCCGGGCAGTGATCGCAGCCGTGGACGGGCGAGTAGGATGTGAGGTCAGTAAACCACCCTCACCCCTCGAAGGAACACCCGTGCCCGTTTACGCCTATGCCTGCAAAGATTGCGGCCATGCTTTCGACATCCGCCAGTCCTTCTCCGACGACGCCCTGACGGTGTGCCCGGAATGCGGCGGCCGGTTGCGGAAGAAGTTCAACTCGGTGGGCGTGGTGTTCAAGGGTTCCGGTTTCTACCGCAACGACTCGCGCTCGGACTCCTCCTCGAGCGGGAGTTCCTCCGGCCCCTCGGGATCGGCGGATGCCACCGCGACCCCGGCCGCGGACAAGGGCGCAGGCAAGGACTCCGGCACCGCTGCGTCCGCCACCTCCGGCAGCGGCACGAGCTCATCCTCCGCCTCGACCGCGAGCGGGTCGACCTCCGCGTCCTGAGTCGACGTCGCTCCCACGGTCACTTCCGCCGAGCCCGCTGCTGACCGGACCAGCGCGGCGTCCCTGCACGACGGGACCCGGGTCGACAGACCGGCGCATGCCTGTCTCTCGCCGCGGCGAGCGCACTGCACGGGTGAGTGTTCGGCGCTGAGCCCACCCCCGGTCTCCACCGATCCACCACGCCGCTCCGGGACGACGACGCCGCCCGCCTAGCGTCCGGGTATGCGCTCCCGATCCCGTCCGTACTATCCGCTGGCCTTGCGCGTCCGCACCGCGGTGCGGCGCCGCCACCGCCTCGTGGCCGCCGCGCTGTGTGCCCTGGCCCTAACGCTCGTGATCCTGCGACTCGCCCCGCCGAGCGCGCAGACCACACCCGTGGTCACGGCGGCCCGGGAGATCCCCGCGGGCCAGTCCCTTGCGCCTGGTGACCTCACGGTCGCAGAGTTCCCGTCCGCCCTCACCCCCGCGTCAGCCTTCAGCAGTCCCGACGACGCCGCGGGGCAGACCACCACGATCGCCCTGACCGCGGGGCAACCCGTGACACCGTCCACCGTGCTGGGCCCCGGGGTGCTCACGGGTCAGCCCCAGGGGACCACCGCTGCGACGGTGCGGGTGAGCGATCCCGCGGTGCTACGACATGTCCGACCGGGTGACGTGGTGGACGTGGTGCACCACACCGACGATGCCTCGAACGGGCGCGGTCGCGCCGTGGCCCAATCGGTCACCGTGCTGTGGGCCGCGACCGCACGCTCCCCCGACACCTCGTCCCTGCTCTCCGCGTCGGGCACCGACGGGGATGCCGGGCTCGTGGTCCTGGCGGCGTCCCGTGAGACCGCCGCGGAACTGGCCACGCTCGACGGGACGGGTCGGGTGTCCCTCGTCCTGGTGTCGTCGTGAGGGAACGCGGGATCATGCAAAACCCTGCCCCGGGTCGAGGTCATACGGACTCGGGTGGAATCACCACCGGATCCATCCGGCAGCCGGTTCACCCCCAGTGGGGCGGGCGCTGCTGTTTCAACCACTGCGCGTGGCCGCTCTCCGCGGCAGCCTCCCGGGGGTCCGGGGCGTCGCCGCCCAGCTCGTCGGAGCCCGCACCCCACTCAGTGGTGCGCAGCGCGCACTCCGCGTCCGGCGCGGTTCCGCCCGTCGCGCGGCGGTGGCCGCGGCGGCGTCGTCCCCCGGGCTGGGCGGAAGTGGCGCCATCCGGGGCGCCCTCGGACGAGGTGACCGCTGCGCCCGGGGCGTCCTCGCCATCCGTGGGCCTTGGGCCCCACGCAGGATCCGGAGCCACCTCCTTCGGCGCCGCCTCGTCCCGCGAGCGCCCGTCCCCGGCGTCCGAGCCGTCCCGCGAGGACTCAGGACGGCCCGCCGGGCGATCAGTCGTCACGCGAACCGCTCACTCTCCGCGCGTCGGTCCCCGAGTCGGACCCCGCATCGGACCCCAGGCCGAGGTAGCGCTGGACGAGACCGGCCACGGTCTGCGGGTCCGTGAAGACCTCCACGGACCACAGGCTCACGTAGTTCCAGCCCGCGCGTTCGAGCTGTTGCGGGATGAGCCGCGAGCGTTCGCGCACGCTCAGCGCGCGGCTGCGCTCGGACCCGTCGGAGCGCAGCGCCACCGGGATGCGTACGGGCTCGCCCGTGGCCGCACGCTGGGTGACAGCCCCCGCGGACAAGGACTCGGTCTCCGCGTACGCGGCCATGTCGATCATGTGGGCGTAGCCGGTGTGGACCGTGGCTCCGGCGCCCCGCAGCCGTCGGGCGAGATCAGCGACCAAAGCATCCGGGGCGGCGTCGGTGTCCTCGGCGGGAGCCACCGCGCGCTCCGACGTGGTGTCCTCCCCAAAGAGGATCTCGAGCATGTGGTACATGTCCCTGGCGCCGTTCTGCAGCCGCCGCGGCTCGGTGTCCTTGGGGTGGATGGACGTGACGATGTGCGTATGGCGACGCGAGCGGGTCATCCCGCGCACGAACGCCTGGCGCCCGTCCCGCTCGGACAGTGCACCCAACTGCGGGGTGCTGCGCCCGGACGTGGTGCGCCCGAAGCCGAGCGAGAAGATCACGGTGTCCCGCTCGATCCCCGCGGCCCGGTGCAACTCGACCACGCGGAAGGACTCCCGCCCCGGGGCGAAGAACTCGGCGGACTCACCGGTCTCCCGCAGCCGACGCTGCACGGCCTGGGCCACGCGGGCGGCATGCATCGCACTCGCGGTGACCACGGCCAAGGACCGCTCGGGGTGCCGCTCGGCGTGGGCGAAGACCAGGTCCACGGTGCGGTGGACCTCTGCGGTGGGTGCCTGCACCCCTTCGCTGCCTGCGGTGAGCATGCCCACGCCGTTCACGACGTACTCGGCGGACATCCCCGTGCTCACGCTCGTCAGTTCCGAGGCCTGCGGCACGCGGGTCAGGGTGCCGTCGTAGAACGCGTCGTTGAGGTAGTCGAACAAGCGGGGGTCCATGGGCCGGCGCACCGAGGTCAGGGACCGGGAGTCCACCACGCGGGTCAGTGCGTCGTACGCCGAGTCGATGTCCGCGACGGGTTGCGGAGTGTCCCGGGCCGCGACGTGCGGGGCCACCGTGAAGGGCTGAGGACCCGCGGCGTTGCGGTCACCGAACGCGATGACCTGATCCGCCCGCACGAGCGCGGGCAGCGTGGCCGCGAGCGGGGTGGACTCGGCGTCCAGGACCACCACGGTGTCCACGGACTGCTCCTCCCCCAGCGTGGCGGTGAGCACGAGCGGGCTCGCGGTCCACACGGGCACGAGCGACGGCGTGAGGTGCTGGACCCGGTCCAGCTCCTCGGTGCGCACGTGACCGCTGCGCAGCATGTTCCGCAGCGCGCGAGCCTCCCGGGGGTTGCGCTTGGTGTCCCGCGCCCAGCGCTCGGCCAGCGCGTACTCGAGTCGCGCCGGTGCGGCCGCGATGTGGGCGGAATCGGCGCGGCGGAACACGGATTCCGTGCGGCGCAGCTCGGAACCGTCCGGCATGGCCACGAAGTCATCACCGCTGATCATGGCCTCGAGCACGGACTGCCACCACGCGAGGTCGAGTTCCTCGCCCACGCGCTCGGCGGGTACCGCGCGGGTCTCGAGGTCTTGCAGGAACTCCCCGAGCCCGCGCGCCCGCAGGTCGTCGAGCAACACGGTGCGTTCGGGCAGGGTCGCGAGGTGGGCCTCGTCGTTGATCAGTTCGTCCAGGATTTCCTGGAGTTCGTCCACCCCGGCCGTCTCCAGGCGCGCGGCAGTGCGCGAGCCCTCGAGTGCGATCGCGAGCCCCTCGAGGTCCTCTCGGAACCGGCGATGGATCTGCAGGGTCTCCCCGGCGCGGTCCGAGACGGCGGGCTGTTCGAGCGTGGTGGCCCATTGGCGCCACCTGTCCCGTTCGGACTGCACTTTCACGAGCGCCGAGTGCAGGTCCGAGAGGTGCACGCCGGGTCGGAGGTATTCCTTGGCGGCCTTGCGCAGGCGGGAGCGCTGCAGCCCACTCAGCTCGATCTCGTGGTCCCGCCGCCAGGACGCGGAGGCCGTCGCGGCGATCAGGTCCGTCACGGGCCGGTCGTAGATGTCCGGTGTGAGGTACTCGAGCGACTCCCCGACCTCGATCACGAGTTCGAGCTGTTGCTCCCATTCGCCGATGGTCGAGCCCACGCGCAGCCCCGAGACCCCCAGGACGTTGCGCAGGGCCGTCTTGAGGGTGGTCAGTTCGAGCAGCAGGGACTTGGCGAGGTCGTGGGCCTCACGGGCCTCGTCGTCGTTGACGAGCCGCGCACCGTGCCACGGGCTCGCGAGCGCCGCAGCGTCGAACGCGCCGAGGGTCGCGGCGCGCTGGAGCTGACGCTGCACCTCGCTGCGGTGGGACACGGCGTCCAGCACGGAACGGCGGAACCGCACGGCGGTCTGCGGTCCGGGGGTGCGCGCGGTCAGTTCCGCGAGCGCCTGCATGGCCTCGTAGGGCGAGGCCTGCCAGCGGGGACGCAGTGCGTGCAGGGATTCCTCGTGCACCCGCAGCTGTTCGCGGCTGCGCTGCAGGGCGTCCAGGTGCTGTTCCAGCTGCGGCTGCTCGGCGCGTTCGTTGCGGGCGACGGCGCGCACGAGCCGCTCCGCGACGTCGTCCGGACTCAGGTGGGAGCCCAGCGGCAGGACGAGGGAGTCCAGGCCGGTGCGGTTCCACGCGCGGTTGAACGCGGCGAGCGTGGTGCGGGACTCGCCGAGCACCAGGACGCTGCGGCCACGGTGCACGAGTGCGCCGACCGTGGAGACCACGGTGTCCACCGCGGCGGTGCCCACGGGTGTAGCGACCACGAAGCTCTCACCCTGTTCGGCGAGGTCCACGATCTCCTGCTGATTGGCGTCCAGGTCCGTGAGCAGCAGCTCCTGGGCGGGGTCGCGCTCGTCGAGACCGGGTGCCTGATCGGTCAGGGGGCGCACGACTGGCAGTTTGCCGACCTCGGGGTTCTTGAGCCGGGCGAGGTCCTCGATCAACTGGGTGTGCGCGACCACGTGCTCGTCCGCGGGACGTTCGTGCAGATCCGCGAACGTGGAGACCAGCAACTCGTGTTCCACGTGCATGCCCGGGACATGGGCCGCGAGCTGGCGCAGGGTCTCCAGCACGGGCGCGGGGTCCAACTTGCGGGTGCCGTACGCGAGCCGGGACATCTCCGCCGTGGCCAGTTCCACGCCGTGGTCCTCGCGCAGCCGACGCACGAGTGCCGGGTTGAGGTGGGCGGGACCCACGATGTGCAATTCGAAGTCCTTGTGGTCCGGGCGCAACTTGACCGTGACCGGGGCGAGCAGGACCGGGGCGATGAACCGGCGCAACCCGTCCGCCACGGGATCGGCGAGCCACGACGCCGTGCCCGCGGCCAGGTAGGAGGCGTCCAGACCGTGCATCACCGACAGCTCGTGGACCTTGGTGCGCAGCGCCCGGGCCGAGCGCACGGCGCGCTCGTACGCGGGGCTGTCCTGGTGGATCATCGTGGACAGCCGGGTGGGACGGCCCATGAGCAACTGTGCCTGCCCCGAGGAGTTGGCCTCGGTGAGATCGATGCAGACGTTGTCCACCTGGTTGAAGTCCAGCAGGGTGTCCGGGCCCGTGTAGGCGTCCATCTGTTGGGTCCAGGAACGCAGGGACACGCGGGGGTGTTCGCGCTCGCCCGTGGCGCCCGTGTCCTGGGGGATTGTTCGGGAACGGTCCGGGGCGGGTGTCGACATGGTGCTCCTACTCACGAGTGCGCCGGTCTGCTCACCACGGGGGATGGGGCGGACCGGCGCACCGCAACTAACGATGGCTCTCTACGCGGTGGGGTTCACTCCCACTCGATGGTTCCCGGCGGCTTGGACGTGACGTCCAGGACCACCCGGTTGATCTCCTCGACCTCGTTGGTGATGCGGTTGGACATCCGGGCGAGCAGCTCGGAGGGCAAGCGGGACCAGTCAGCGGTCATAGCGTCCTCGGAGCTGACCGGGCGCAGCACCACGGGGTGGCCGTACGTGCGACCGTCCCCCTGGACGCCCACCGAGTGCACATCCGCGAGCAGCACCACGGGCATCTGCCACACGTCGTCGTCGAGACCGGCGCGCGTGAGCTCCTCGCGGGCGATCGCGTCCGCGCGGCGTAGGATGTCCAGGCGCTCCTCGGTGACCTCACCGATGATCCGGATCCCCAGACCCGGACCGGGGAACGGCTGGCGGCCCACGATGTTCTCGGGCAGTCCCAGTTCGCGGCCCACGGCGCGGACCTCGTCCTTGAACAGGGCGCGCAGCGGTTCCACGAGTTCGAACTGCAGGTCCTCGGGCAGCCCACCCACGTTGTGATGGCTCTTGATGTTGGCGGCACCCTCACCGCCGCCGGATTCCACGACGTCCGGGTACAGCGTGCCCTGCACGAGGAACCGGACGGGCTGGCCGTCCTGGGCCTCGTCGCTGAGCACCTTTTGCTCGGCGGCCTCGAACGCGCGAATGAATTCCCGGCCGATGTTCTTGCGCTTGGTCTCGGGGTCGGTGACACCCTTGAGCGCGGCGAGGAAGCGGTCCTGCTCGCGGGCCACGTGGAGCTTGATGCCCGTGGCGGCCACGTAGTCCTTCTCGACCTGCGCGACCTCGTCCTGGCGCATCAGACCGTGATCTACCAGCACGCACGTGAGACGGTCCCCGATCGCGCGCTGCACGAGGGCTGCAGCCACCGCGGAGTCCACCCCGCCGGAGAGCCCGCACAGGGCCTTGCCGTCACCCACCTGGGCGCGGATCGCGGCCACCTGCTCCTCGATGATGTTGCCCGTGGACCACGTGGGCGTGAGCTGGGCCCCCTCGAAGAGGAAGTTCTCCAGGATCTTCTGCCCGTACGCGGAGTGCTTGACCTCGGGGTGCCACTGCACGCCGTAGAGCCTACGCTCGCGGTTCTCGAAGGCCGCCACCGGGACGCCCTCCGTAGTAGCCAGGGTCGTGAAACCCTCGGGCGCGGCGGTGACCGAGTCACCGTGACTCATCCACACTGTCTGCACGTCCGGGGTGCCGTCCAGGATGGTGCCCACGCCGTCCCCGGAGGTCGAGGCGGCGGTGGCCCCGTACTCGCGCACACCCGTGCGCTCAACGGTCCCGCCCAGGGCGTTGGCCATGATCTGAAAGCCGTAGCAGATCCCCAGCACGGGCACGCCAGCTTCGAACAGTTCGGCGTCCCGTTGCGGCGCACCGGGCGCGTACACGGACGCCGGGCCGCCGGAGAGGATCAGCGCGGCGGGGTTGCGCTGCAGGATCTTCTCGGTGGACCAGGTGTGCGGGACGATCTCGGAGTAGACGTTCGCCTCGCGTACCCGGCGGGCGATCAGCTGCGCGTACTGCGCGCCGTAGTCGACCACGAGTACCGGACGTTGCTCCAGTTCGCTCAGGGTGTCAGGGGATTCACTCACGCGGACAAGTCTAGAACACCGCTCGGACACCCTCGCCCGGTCTCAATAGCGCCGGGCGGCGCGCGGATTGGCCACGAGTTCGGCCTCCGTGGAGCGGTGGATCTTGCGTTCCACGATGAACGAGAGGAACGGCACCACACCGCCCAGGGCCATCACGACCAGCTGCGCGAACGGCCAGCGCATGAGCGACCACACGCGCAGGCATGAGAGCAGGTAGATCACGTAGAACCAACCGTGGATGATCAGGATCCACGTGGAGATGTTCACGCCCCCGGCCAGGTTCTCGAGCTCGAGGTCCTGCCAACCCAGGGCCACGCTCTGCCCCGTGGCCTTGTCCGTGCCGCCCGCGATCAGGTCGTAGCCGAAGCCGTAGCGGGTGATCATCTCCGCGACGAGCAGCAGCAGGAAGGTACCCGAGATCCACGCGCACACCTTGTAGAAGGTCAGCGCGCCGCGGATCTGCGCCTCGGTCCCGCCGAAGCGCCGTCGTGGTTTCAGCGCGGCGGCCTTGGCGCGCACGCTGTCCGGGACGGTCGCGCGCTCGGGGCTCGCGTCCTCGGGCGCGGTGACCCGCACGCCGTCGGTGCGACGCACCGGGCGGGGCTGGGAATCGGGCTGCGGCGTGTGATCACTCATGACTGGCTCCGTGGGATCGCGGGGTGGAACTCGTGGGTGGGGTGCGCGATTCCGTGCGCACCGCGGGTTGGTCGTCGAAGTAGTAGTAGCACTGGTCCTGGGCGTCCCAGTAGTAGTAGGACTGCTCGGCCTCGTCCCAGAAGTAGTCGCCGTCGAAGTAGAAGTACTTCTCGGGGTCCTGCCGGCGCAGGTAGTCGTCCCGCACGAAACGCCACCACATGAAGAACGCGAAGCCCGCGAACACGACCCACTCGATCGCGTAGAACAGGTTCAGGGCGTGCACGGAGGTGTCCGCGGGTTGCTGCTGGATCTGCAGGGGTTCCAGCCCCTCCCCTATGAGCCCGGCCGACACCGCGAGCGTACCCTCCCGGGTCACGGGCGCCGGTTCCGCCGCGGGGTTCTCCGCGAACGCGGCCACGTACCCCGAGTACAGGGGCGCGTCCCACAGATTGCTCAGCTGCGCGGACGCCACGGACGCGACCTGCCCGGCCGGCACGTTCTCGCTCGGTAGCGGGGAGTCCGTGGGCAGGAGTCTGCCGATCACCCGGATCTCGTCCGACGGCGCTCGCGGCACCCGGTCGGCGGAAGCGACCCAGCCCCGGGCCACCGCGATCGAGACGTCGTTATCGGCGGCGTCCCAGCGCTGTTGCGAATCGGGGATCGCGAGTTGGGTGACCACCCAGTACCCAGGGTTGCCGTCCTGCAACCGCCCCGGAACCAGCACCGTGGAATCGGGGACGTAGCGCCCGACCGCGGATACCATGTGATCGGCTTGCTGAGCGGTCGTGGCCTCCCCCGGGGAGACCACGTCTTCCAGGGTCGAGACCCGGTCCTTGGCGGGATCCACCACCGTGGAAGACTGCAGGGAAGCGTTCAACTGCCACATGCTCAACACCACGAACAGTGCCGCCACGATCAGCGCGACCGCCAGGAAAGCCAGGGAGCGGGGGCGCAGGGCGGTCTTGAGCACCCCTCAACCCTAGTGCTCCGGGCTGGACGTTTCCCAAATCAGCGGGGGTACGGGCAGCCCCGATCACGGGACGGCCACGGGTCACGGGTCCGTAACGGCCACCGGTTTCCGGGCCGGAAGCGCGGGCGTACCCGCGGCCCGGCACGGGGGGATCAGCTGCGGATCACCACGTCCGCGCGTTGGAACTCCTTGAGCTCGGAGTAGCCGGTGGTGGACATGGCCCGGCGCAGGGCACCGATCACGTTAGAGGAGCCGTCCACGTGGCGCGAGGGCCCGTTGAGCAGCTCGCCCAGAGGACCCACGGTCCCCACGTGGGTGCGCACACCGCGCGGTGAGTGCGGGTTGTGGGCCTCGGGACCCCACAGCCAGCCCTGACCCGGGGCCTCCTCCGCGCGGGCCAGCAGGGTCCCGAGCATCACGGCGTCGGCGCCCATGGCGATGGCCTTGACGATGTCACCCGAGGTGCCCAGACCGCCGTCGGCGATCACGTGGACGTACCGACCGCCCGACTCGTCGAGGTAGTCGCGGCGGGCCGCGGCGACGTCGGAGATGGCCGAGGCCATGGCGGCGTGGATGCCCAGGATGGATTCGGTGCGCAGGGATGCGCCGCCCCCGAAGCCCACGAGCACGCCCGCCGCACCTGTGCGCATGAGGTGCAGGGCCGGGGTGTAGCCCGCGGCGCCGCCCACGATCACGGGAACGTCCAGGTCATAGATGAACTTCTTGAGGTCCAGGGGCTCCTGGGTGCGCGAGACGTGCTCGGCGGAGACCGTGGTGCCGCGGATCACGAACAGGTCCACGCCCGCCTCGAGCACGGTGCGGTAGTGCTCCACGACGCGCTGCGGGGACAGGGAGCCGGAGACGATCACCCCGGACTCGCGGATCTCGGCCAACCGGGCCTTGATCAACTCGGGCTGGATCGGGGCGGAGTACAGCTCCTGCATCCGCCGCGTGGCCTGCGGCAGGTTTTCAGAGCTGAGGTCCGCGATCTCGTCCAGGACGGGCTGCGGGTCCTCGTAGCGGGCCCACAGGCCCTCGAGGTCCAGCACGCCCAGACCGCCGCAGCGGCCCAGGGCGATCGCCGTGGCCGGGGACATCACGGAGTCCATGGGCGCACCCACCACGGGGATGTCGAAGTTGTAGGCGTCGATCTGCCACGAGGTGCTCACGTCCTGCGGGTCGCGCGTGCGTCGGGAGGGCACCAGGGCGATCTCGTCCAGGCTGAACGTGCGGCGTGCCCGCTTGGAGCGCCCGATTTCGATGTCGTAACTCACGAGGGATCCTTTCACCGCGCGGAGAGCGCGGGGGCTGGCGCGATCAGCGCTTGTAGTTGGGGGCTTCCACCGTCATGGTGATGTCGTGCGGGTGGGACTCCTTGAGCCCGGCCGGCGTGATCCGCACGAACCGCCCCTTGTGCTTGAGCTCCTCGATGCTGTGCGCGCCCACGTAGAACATGGTCTGGCGCAGCCCACCGTCCAACTGGTGCAGCACGGACGCGAGTGGCCCGCGATAGGGCACCTGGCCCTCGATGCCCTCGGGGATGAGCTTCTGGTCGTCGGCCACGTCCGCCTGGAAGTAGCGGTCCTTGGAGTAGGACGTGTTCTTGCCGCGCGACTGCATGGCCCCGAGCGAGCCCATACCGCGGTACGCCTTGAACTGCTTGCCGCCCACGAACACGAGTTCCCCGGGGGACTCGTCGCAACCGGCCAGCAGGGAGCCGAGCATCACGGAGTCCGCACCGGCCACGAGGGCCTTGCCGATGTCCCCAGAGAACTGCAGCCCGCCGTCGGCGATCAGCGGCACGCCCGCGGGGATGGTGACCTGGGCGGCCTCGTTGATCGCGGTGATCTGCGGGACGCCCACGCCCGCGATCACGCGGGTCGTGCAGATGGAACCCGGACCCACACCCACCTTCACGGCGTCCGCGCCGGCGTCCACGATCGCCTGGGCGCCCGCGCGGGTCGCGGCCTGCCCACCGATGATGTCCACGTGGGCGGCGGCAGAGTCCTTCTTGAGCCGGGCGATCATGTCCAGCACGCCCTGGGAGTGACCGTTGGCGGTGTCGATGAACAGGGCGTCCACCCCGGCCTCCACGAGCGCCATGGCGCGCTCGTAGCCGTCGCCGAAGAAGCCCACGGCGGCACCCACGCGCAACCGGCCCTCGTCGTCCTTGGTGGCCAGCGGGTACTGCTCGGCCTTGGTGAAGTCCTTGACCGTGATCAGCCCGGTCAGCCGGTCCTGGTCGTCCACGAGCGGCAGCTTCTCGATCTTGTGCTTCGCGAGCAGCGCGTGCGCCTCGTCCTTGCTCATCCCCACCTTGCCGGTGACGAGCGGCATGGGGGTCATCACGTCCCGCACGAGCCGGGTCTCGAAATCGCTCTCGGGCAGGTAGCGGGTGTCCCGGTTGGTGATGATCCCGAGCAGCTTCTGGGACTCGTCCACCACGGGCAGACCGGAGACCTTGTAGTAGCCGCACAACCGGTCCAGTTCCGCGAGCGTGGCTTCCGGGGATACCGTGACCGGGTTGGTGATCATCCCGGACTCGCTGCGCTTGACGCGGTCCACGTGATCCGCCTGGTCCTGGATGGACAGGTTGCGGTGGATCACGCCGAGTCCGCCCTGGCGGGCCATGGAGATGGCCATGGCCGATTCCGTGACGGTGTCCATCGCGGCGGAGAGCACGGGAGCCTCCAGCGTGATCCTGCGGGACAAGCGAGTCCTGGTGGAGGCCTCCGACGGGATCACGTCCGTGTTGCCGGGAAGCAACAGCACGTCGTCGTAGGTCAGTCCGGTGAAGCCGAACGGGTCGTCCATGAGGGCCGTGGGCACGGGTTCAGACACGAATAATCCCTTTCACGCGAGAATGTCCCCACCAGTCTACGGCGCGCGCCGAGGGCTCACTCCGCGGCCACCCCCGGTGTGACCTGGACCGCGCGGACCAGGGTGTCGTGCAACAGCGGGGCCATGCTGCGCGTGTAGTCCCACGTGAGGTGGTGCGAGTCGAGCCACACAGCCACATTGCCGATCACGGGTGCACACACGTCCACCGGACAGATCAGGTTTGTGGGGTCGATCCCCACGAAGCCCGGAATGCTGTCTAGGCTCGAGGCGGGATCCGTGTCCCCGAGAACGGTCTGCCGTGCAACTCGGCAGGATTCGTCGTCCCGGCCCTTCTCCGCGATGCAGCGGGTGGGGTCGAAGTCCAGCCGGGGGTTGTCCCGGAATCCCACCACTATGCTGCCCTGCTCCGTAAGGTCCTGGGTGAGCTCCTCGAGCCCGCTCACCACGTGCTCGGCGCCCCCGTCCATGAGCTCCGAGCGGGTGGAAGTGGTCATCACAACGTCCGGTTTCAGGACCTCGAGGTAGTCCATGACGGCCTCGTTTCCATCGCGGCACGTGCTCGACTGACCCTCCACCCCGAAGCCGCACCCGGGTTGCAGCACCGAGATCAGCTGCCAGTTCTCCTCCTCCGCCACCGGGATCACCGCGCCCATGTACTGCTCCATGTGGGAGTTGCCAACAACGGCCACCACCTTGGTCGGGTTCTCCACCTTCTCCGCCTGCCGACAGAAACCCTGGGCCGTTCGGTTTGCACTCTTGTACTCTCCCTCGCAGGCGCGGGGCAGTCCCACCCACTGGTCCTGCATCGAGGCAGGCAGTACGGGCGCGTTCTCGTCCCCCGTGAACTCGTAGCCGGGTTCCAGCACCCGAGCCCCCGGGTTGTTGAGTTCAGCCCGCGCCTCGAGCTGGGCCGTGCGGTGACGCTCCACCGCAGACCACGTGCCGGCGCTCGCCAGCACCAGACCCATGCAGATCACAATGACCAGAGCGAGCCGCCAGTTCCTCGCCTCCGGCCACTTCCACCGCTTCAACGGGTTCTCCACGAACTTCGTCAGCAGCAGCGCCAGCACGATCGAGACCACCACGAGCGCCACACCCGAGCGCGGCCCCGCCACAGGCCGCTCCCGGACCACCAGGTAGGTAATCAGCAGCGGCCAGTGGACGAGGTAGAGCGCGTAGGCGGCGTCGCCCATCTTCACCACCGGGGCCCACGAGAGGAACCTGTCGACCCCGACCGGCAAACCGGACTGCCCCGCCACGATGATCGCCGCCGCCGACAGCAGCGGCCACAGCGCGATCCACCCGGGGAATGCGCCCTGCACATCCACGAGAATGCCAACAAGGACCATGCTCACAAAACCTCCCCACCCCAGGACCAGCCGCACCGCACGGGGAAGCTTCACATAGGGAATGGCGAGCGCCACCAGGGACCCCAGGGCGAACTCCCACAGCCGGGCCCTGGTGTCGAAGTACGCGAACTCCTGGTGCGTGGCCGTGGAGAGCACCGAGAAGGCCAGCGAGGCCGCGAACACCAGCCCGAAGCATGCGGCCAGAACGGGGACGCTGCTGTGGCCCGTCCGGCGCTTGTCCAGCCACGCCAGGCCGAAGATCAGCGGCCACAGCAGGAAGACCTGCCCCTGGACCGAGAGGGACCAGAAGTGCTGGAACGGCGAGGCCGAGGAGTGGTCCGCCGCGTAGTAGTCCACCGCGTTGAAAGCGAGCGTCCAGTTCTCGAAGTACAGGATCGAGGCCACGCCCTGAAAACGGAAGTCCGCCACGTCCTGTGCGGGGTACAGCCACCACACGAGGAACAGCGTGGCCAGGATGACCACGGTCGCCAGCGGCAGCAGCCGCTTGAAGGTGTGGAGCCAGTAGCGGCCCAGCGCCAGGGGACGCCCGCCCTCGAGCTTGCGGACGAACGAGAGGGTCATGAAGAACGCGGAGATGAACAGGAAGACGTCCACACCACCGGACACCCGGCCCATGAACACGTGGTAGACGACCACCAGGAGCACGGCCACGGCCCGCAGCCCCTGCACCTCGGGGCGGAACCCCGAGAACCGGGCCACACGGGCCGCGGCATCCGAGGATCCCGGGGACGCGGACGCGGTCGGTGCCCCGGCGGAGGAGACGTTCCCCCAGGGCGCGGGCGCCGAGGACGGCGCAGCGGTGGCTGAGGTCTCGTCACGGGGAAGCACGCAGGCCATCGTAGACGTTTCCCCCAGTCGGGTGGCAGGCGGGACTCAGCGGGGCGCGTCGAGACCCGCTCCACCGTCCGCGCTCATCGCCTCCGCGGTGCGCTCTGCGAAGATCGGCGCGGTCGTGGCCGAGTACATGCCCGTGATGTGGTCGTCGTCCAGGTACACGTACACGTTGCCGATCACGGGGTGGCACTGCTCGCGCGGGCAGATCACGTCCGTCATGTCCACGGCCGAGAACCCGGGCAGCACATCCGCAAGGGTCTGCTGCGGGTCCTCGGTGCCCAGCATGGGGTGGGTGCCCACGCACTGCGGGGCGTCCTCCCCGTTCTCCACAGCGCACTCGGACGGTGACTGCGAGAAGCGGGGGACGTCGCGGATGCCCACCACGTCGATGCCCTGGGAGACGAGATCCCGCACCCGGGTCTCCAGGCCGGCCTTCCAGAACTCCCCGTCCACGTTGGTGAAGGTTCCCTGGACGAACATGAGACCGGGGTGCACGGCGTCCACCATGGGCTGCGTTCCCTCGAACCATCGGTCGCACGTCTCGAACGGGGGTTGCTCCCCGGCCACGGTGTAGTAGCACCCGGGCTGGATGTAGTTCACGACCCGCCAGTTGTTCGCCTCGGCCAGGGCCGTGATGGCCGGTAGCCAGTGCTGCGTGTGGCTGTTACCCGTGACGAGCACAGTCTCGGTGGGGCTCTCCGCGGCCCTGGTCTCGTGGCAGAACTGCCGGAACTGCTCGGGCAGCTCGATGTCCTCGGGGCATGCGCCGCCCAGCTCCGCCGCGCTACGGGACAGGTCCTCGGGCAGCGGCAGCGTGGCTGCTTCCGGGTCCCCCGCGAACTGGAAGCCGGGCAGCAGGGACACCGCGCCCGGGTTGTTCTCGGCCGCGTTCCACGTGAGCTGTTGCGTGCGGTGACGTTCGACGGCGCTCCAGGCCCCCGCGGTCGCGACCACGAGTCCCATGCACACCACGATCACGAGGCCCATGCGCCATTTCCGGGCCTCGGGCCACGCCCACCGCTTCAACGGGGTCTCGATCCACCGGGTCAACAGCAGTGCCAGTACGACTGAGAGCACCACGAGCGCCACACCGGACCGGGGCCCCGCCTCGGGGCGCTCCCGGAGCACCAGGTAGGAGATCAGCAGCGGCCAGTGCACGAGGTAGAGCGCGTACGCCGCATCCCCCAGTCGCACGATGGGACCCCACGAGAGGAACCGGTCGAAACCGATCGGCGATCCCGTCTGCCCGGCCACGATGATCGCCGCCGCCGACAGCAGCGGCCACAACGCGATCCAACCCGGGAACGCGCCCTGCACGTCCACGAGGATGCCCACCAGGACCATGCTCACGAAACCGAGCCAGCCCAGCACCACGCGCAGCACGCGGCCCGGGTGCAGGTACGGGATCGCGAGCGCGATGAGCGACCCCAGCGCGAACTCCCACAGTCGGGCACGGGTGTCGAAGTACGCGAACCCCTGCCGGGTCGCCGTCGTCACCACCGAGAACGCGAGCGAGGCGGCGAACACGAGACCGAAGCACACGGCCAGCACGGGGATGCTGTTACGCCCCGTGCGCCGTTTGACGAACCACGCGAGCGCGAAAATGAGCGGCCACACCAGGAACACCTGGCCCTGGACGGACAGGGACCAGAAGTGCTGAAAGGGAGAGGCGGTCGAGTGGTCCGCCGCATAGTAGTTGACCTCGTTCGCCGCCAGGGCCCAGTTCTCCAGGTACAGGATCGAGGCCACGCCCTGGGACCGGAACTCCGCGACGTCCGTGCGCGGGAACACGAGCCAGATGAGCGCCAGGGTGAACAGGATGATCACCGTGGCCAGGGGCAGCAGGCGTTTGAACGTGTGCAGCCAGTACCGGCCCAGCCCCAGAGGCCGCCCGCCCTCGATCCGACGCACGAACGACAGGGTCATGAAGAACGCCGAGATCAGCAGGAAGACGTCCACACCACCGGACACCCGGCCCATGAACACGTGATAGACGACCACGAGCAGCACCGCGATCGCCCGCAACCCCTGCACCTCCGGGCGGAACCCCGAGTACCGCTGCACCCGTTGCGCGGAGGAGGATCCGGCAGCCCACCGGGGTCGCTGCCCCACCGGGAGCGGGGATGAACCGGCAACGGGATCCAAGGCTGGGGGAATGCGCATCTGGTCAGCCTAAACGCAGCGGGGCGCACCGATCACATCGCACCCGGTTCCGCCCCGACCCGTCTCCGTAGGTGGGCAGCGCGCATGGCCTGCGGGTTGAGCCACCCGGTCGCGCGGGGGCAGACGTCGAGCACCGTCGCCGGTCGCAGCACCACAGACGACCGGCGGCCCACCCCCCGAAAGGGGCGGGCCGCCGGCCATTCAGCGATTCCCGGAAGGATCGGGAGGACTCAGTCCTCGTCGTCCTGCTTCTCCGCCACGAGGGTCTCCGTGGTGAGCACGAGCGCCGCGATGGACGCCGCGTTCTGCAGAGCGGAACGGGTGACCTTGACGGGGTCGATGATGCCCGCGGCGAGCAGGTCCTCGTACTCGTCCGTCAGGGCGTTGTAGCCGTTGCCGGGCTCGAGGTCCGCCACACGCGCCGCGACGACGTTGCCGTCCTGGCCCGCGTTCTCCGCGATCCAGCGCAGGGGCTGGGTCAGGGCGCGCCGCACGATGGTCACGGCCGTAGCCGCGTCCCCGGTCAGACCGAGGTCCGTGCCGTCGAGCGCCTTAGAAGCGTGGACCAGCGCGGAACCGCCGCCGGCCACGATGCCCTCCTCGAGGGCCGCGCGGGTCGAGGACACGGCGTCCTCGATGCGGTGCTTGCGTTCCTTCTGCTCGACCTCGGTCGCGGCACCGACCTTGATCACCGAGATGCCACCGGCCAGGCGCGCGAGGCGCTCCTGGAGCTTCTCACGGTCCCACTCGGAGTCCGTGCGGGCGATCTCCGCCTTGATCTCCGCCACACGCTCGGCCACGGCCTCCGAGGAGCCCGCACCGTCCACGAGCGTGGTCTGGTTCTTGGTCACGGTGATCCGGCGGGCGTTGCCCAGCTGGGACACGTCCACGCCCTCGAGCGAGATGCCGAGCTCGGGGGTGATCACGGTCGCATCCGTGAGCACGGCCAGGTCCTGCATGATCGCCTTGCGGCGGTCACCGAAACCGGGGGCCTTCAGGGCCACGACGTCGAGCGTGCCGCGCAGCTTGTTGACCACCAGGGTGGACAGGGCCTCGCCCTCGACGTCCTCGGCGATGATGGTCAGCGGCTTCTTGGCCTGCAGCACCTTCTCGAGCACGGGCATGAGGTCCTGGACCGAGGAGATCTTGCCCTGGAACAGCAGCACGAAGGTGTCGTCCAGGACGGCTTCCTGGCGCTCCGGGTCCGTGACGAAGGACGGGGACAGGTAGCCCTTGTCGAACTGCATGCCCTCGGTGACGTCCAGCTCCACCTCGGTGGAGGAACCGTCCTCGATGGTGATCACACCGTCCGTGCCCACGGTCTCGAAGGCGCGGGCGATCAGTTCGCCGATCTCCATGGACTGCGCGGAGATCGCAGCCACGTGGGCCACGTCCTTGCCCTCCACGGGGCGGGCGTTGTCGAGCAGACGCTGGGCCACGGTGGCCACGGCAGCTTCCACGCCGCGCTTGATGTCGCCCGGGGCCGCTCCGGCGGCCACGTTGCGCAGACCCTCCTTGACGATGGCCTGCGCGAGGACGGTCGCCGTGGTGGTGCCGTCACCGGCGACGTCATTGGTCTTGGTGGCCACTTCCTTGGCCAGCTGGGCGCCGAGGTTCTCGTACGGATCCTCGAGCTCCACCTCACGGGCGATAGTCACGCCGTCGTTCGTGATGGTGGGTGCGCCCCACTTCTTGTCCAGGACCACGTTGCGCCCGCGGGGGCCCAGCGTGACCTTGACGGTGTCGGCCAGTCGGTTGACACCGGATTCGAGCGCTTTGCGAGCGGCGTCGTTGAACACCAACTGCTTGGGCATGTGTGCTCCTTACGAAACGAGAAGGGTGTGGAAATGACGGCGCGGTGCCCGCGTGGCCCGTTCTCGGGCGAACGTCCGGGCACCGCGCACGAAAGTCGTTGCGGGGATTACTTCTCGATGACGGCCAGCACGTCGCGCGCGGGGAGCACCAGGTACTCCTCGCCGTTGTACTTGACCTCGGTCCCGCCGTACTTGGAGAAGATGACCACGTCACCCTCCTTGACGTCCACGGGGATGCGGTTGCCCTTGTCGTCCACGCGGCCCGGACCCACGGCCAGGACGGTGCCTTCCTGCGGCTTCTCCTTGGCGGTGTCCGGGATGACCAGACCGGAAGCGGTGGTCTGTTCAGCGGCCAGCGGCTGAACCACGATGCGATCCTCGAGAGGCTTGATGGAGACCGACACGATCTCTCCCTTTCTTCTAGGCGTGTGAGACGGTGTGCGAACGCGCCGTGTCATGGGGTCCCATGACCGCGTCCGCCACAGGCCAGTTGGCGTGCCAACCGTCGTCGCGGTGCCGATTGAGCGCCTGGCCTTTAGCACCCTCACCATGAGAGTGCTAATCATCACTGTAGGGAGACGGGCCGCACGCGGTCAAGGCGCGCCCGCCACGCTCGCCTCTGGGCGCAATCCGCGGGTACGACGCCGCTGTCCCCAGCCTCCCCGCGGCCGCGTCAGTAGTGGCCGGCGAGCCGTCCGAGCCGCGTCAGGAGTGGCCGGAGAGCCCTGCGTGCCGCGTCAGTAGTAGACCGCGAGCCGTCCGTGGGGACCGTCGTGGCACGTGACCGGGGTGTCGAACACGCGCGTGAGGGTCTCGTCCGTCATGATCTGCTCGGGCGGGCCGAACTCCACCACGCGACCGTCCTTCACGGCGCAGATCCAGTCCGAGTAGTGGCTCGCGAAGTTGATGTCGTGCAGCACGATCAGCACGGTGCGTCCGAGCTCGTCCGCGACGCGGCGCAAGTGATGCATCATGTGCACCGAGTGGCGCATGTCCAGGTTGTTCAGGGGCTCGTCCAGCAGGAGGTACTCGGTGTCCTGGCACAGCACCATGGCCACGTAGGCGCGCTGGCGCTGACCGCCCGAGAGCTGGTCCAGGTAACGGTTCTGCAGGGGTCCCAGGTCGAAGAAGTCGATCGACTCGGAGATGATCCGCTCGTCGTCCCGGGTGATCCGCCCACGCGTATAGGGGAAGCGACCCAGCGCCACGAGCTGGCGCACGGTGAGCCGCGCGGTGAAGTGGTTCTCCTGGCGCAGCGTGGAGACCACCTTGGCGAGTTCGCGCGGCGGCGTCCTGCTCACGTCGTGACCGCCGATCTCCACGGTGCCGGCCTCGGGACCCAGCAGGTGACCCATCATGGTCAACAGCGTGGACTTCCCCGCGCCGTTGGGCCCCACGAGCGCGGTCACGCCACCGGCGGGGATCTGCAGATCCACCGGCCCGATCGCCATGTCCGTGCCGTACTCCTTGACCAGTCCGGTCAACTGGATCACAGTCTGCCCCTCCTCAGGATCACGAAGAGGAAGACACTGCCACCCACCAGCTCGATGATGATGGACACAGCGCCCTCCGCGTAGAAGATGTTCTTCAGGACGAAATAGGCCCCGGACAGCACCGCGAAACCGATCAGCGCGGCCATGGGGAACACGTAGCGGTGGTCGTGGGTGTCCGCGAACTGGTACGCCAGGATCGCCACGAGGAACCCCAGGAACGTCATGGGCCCGATCAGGGACGTGGAGACCGCCATCAGAATGGACACCCAGAACAGGGTGAGCAGCAGCTCCCGGCGGTGGTCCATGCCCAGGTTCGTGGCCACGTCCCGCCCCATGGCCATGACGTTGAGCGTGCGGGAGTGCACGTACAGAGCCACCGTGGCCACCACGCACAGCGGCACGGCCAGCGGGAAGTACCCGGGATCCGCGTTGGCCACCGAGCCGAACAAGCGGGCGCTGAGCACGTCGAACTCGCTCGGTGAGAGCAAGCGCTGCATGAAGGTGGACACCGCGCCGAGCCCGCCGCCCAGGACGATGCCGATCAGCAGCATCACCTGCACGTTGGCGTACTTGCCCGAGAGCAACCAGCCGTAGAGCCCCAGCGCGAACACGATCATGAGGCTCACCTGCAGGGCGTACTGCGGCAGCCCCTGCACCGCACTGACCCCCACCGCACCCAGGAAGTAGACCGCCGAGGTCTGGATGAGCACGTACAGGGACTCGAAACCCATGATCGACGGCGTGATGATCCGGTTGTTCGCGGCGGTCTGGAACGCGACCGTGGCCATGGCTTGGCTCACCGCCACGATCAGGATCACCACCACGCTCGTGGCCCGGGACTCGGCGATCCGCCAGAACCCCGGGGTGCCGAACGGCAGGGGGTTGTCCCACGTGAGGATGCCCGCGCAGAACACGAGTCCCGCCGCGAACAAGGACAGCGCGGTGATCCAGTAGCGGTGGCGGTGGGCCGGGGAGACGAAGGCCCCCGATCCAGTGCGCGCCCGGTCGTGGCGCAGCGCGGTCACCTCAGACATGGCGCCGGCTTCGCAGCAACAGGGCGATGAACACCGCAGCGCCCACGACGCCCAGGATCAGGGACACGGGGACCTCGAACGGCGCGATGATCGTGCGCCCGATCAGGTCGCACACCGTGACTAGGCCGATCCCGAGCAGGCACACCCACGGCAGGTTGGAGCGCAGGTCGTCGCCCCGGAACAGGGACACCACGTTGGGCACGATCAACCCCAGGAACGGCAGGTTGCCCACGACCACCGTGACCACGCCGGTGGCCGCGGCCACGAGTCCGGTGCCGATCAGGATGATCCGGTTGTAGTTCAATCCCACGTTGGTCGCGATGTCCTCGCCGAGTCCCGCCACGGTGAGCCGGTCCGCGGTGATGACCACGAGCACCGCCACGAGTGCCACGACCCAGAGGGTCTCGTACTGGCCGCGCAGCACGGACGTGAAACTGCCGGCGAACCACACGCCCAGGTTCTGCAACCGGTCCGTGACGAGCGCCAGGTAGGTGGAGATCGACCCCACCACGGCCCCGAGCATGATCCCCACGATCGGCACGATCAGGGAGGAACGCAGCGTAACCCGGCGCAGGAACGCGAAGAACACCATGGTCCCCACGAACGCGGCCACGATCGCGCCGATCATCCGCGCGCTCAACCCGGCGTCCGGGGCCAGGATCATCATGAGCAACAACCCCAGCCCGGCCCACTCGGTGGTGCCCGTGGTCGTGGGTTCCACGAACCGGTTCTGGGTGAGCAACTGCATGACCAGCCCGGACATGGCCATCGCGGCACCGGCCAGGACCAGGGCCACCGTGCGGGGAATCCGGGTCAGACCCAGGAACTGCTCACCCTGGGCGTTCGAAAGGTCCGCGACCCCCGTGACCAGGGACAGCCAGAGCAGTCCCAGGACCACCAGCAGGGCGAGCCAGAACTTCCAGTCCCGGGCCACCCCCGTGCGGGTCGGACGTTGTGCAGTGGAGACCATCACGTGTGCTTCCTGGATCATGCCGAAGCCCCGCGGGAGGCTCCCGCGGGGCGTCGGTGGTCGTGCGGGGTGGGAGGGATCAGTTGCTCCGGCCTCCCAGTTTCTCCGCGATGTCGTCGAGGATCTCGGTGTAGGTCTGGATCCCCTCGTTCGTGTAGGTGTCCGCGGGCAGGTAGACCACGTTGCCGTTCTTCACTGCGGGGACGTCCTTGAGGGCCTCGGACTTCTCGATCACCTCGGACGCCGGGCTAGCACCCTCGGAGGTCTTCACGCCCGCGTCACGGTCCAGCACGATGAGCAGTTCCGGGCGGGACTGGGCGATGGCCTCCACGGAGATGTCGTCCCCCTGGTGGTTGTCGGAGCCCTCGACCTTCAGCGCGGGCTGCAGCCCCACCATGTCGAACAGCGGGCCGATCGTGCGTCCCTTGCTCGGTGCCACGTACCCGATGTCACCACCGGAGACGATCACGCCCATCGTGGACTGGCCGTCGTAGGCGTCCTTGGCGCGCTGGGCGGCCTGGTCGAGCCCGTCGGTGAGTCGGCGGGCTTCCTCCTGCTTGCCGAAGACCTCGCCCAGGGCCGTGGTCTGGCGCTTGAGTTCCTCGTCCAGCGGCTGATCGTCGCGCGGATCCAGTTCCAGCATGGCGGCGTCCGGGACGAGCTTTTTGATGTCGTCGTAGTACTGCGCGAAGCGCTGCCCGTTGATCACGAGGTCCGGGTCCACCCCGGCGATCGCCTCGAGATTCGGTTCACGGTGCGAACCCAGGTCCACCACGGCGTCGTCGTTCGCATAGGAGATGCCGTTCGGGATCAGCTGCTTGGGGGCGGCCTTGAGCTGTACGCCCCAGTCCGCGAGCGTCTCGAACACCCGGTTGTCGGTGGCCACCACGGACTGCGGCGGTGCGGGAACGGTCTGCTCGCCCTTGTTGTCCGTGACGGTCACGGTGGCCGAGGACGCCTGGGTGTCGGAGGCGTTCTGGGCGTTGGCACCGCATCCCACGAGGGCCAGTGCCGCCACGGCACTCAGCGCCACACCGGGGATCAATCGGTTCATGGACATGGATCTTCTCGCAATCTCGCGGGGTCGTCTGTTACGGGCGGCCAGCCACTAGGTGAGCCTAACCTAATTAGGGATGCGGATCGTAATGTAAATGGCTCTGTGACGGGCGTCGCGGCCCGCGCGTTCGCCGCGGCTTCCCCGCGCCGTGATGTGATGGACGTGTGAACGCCTCCACCGCCCCCGACGACGCCGAGACCCGCAGCCTCGCCCAGCTGCTGACCCCGCGGGGGATGCGGCTGCTGGATTCGCTGGGCCCCTACGACCCGGACGCCACGTTCGCGCTCTCCCAGTCCCTGCGAGCACAGGGCCATGACCCGGAGCTCGTGGCCGCGGTCCTCACCCAGTCCCGGTTGCGCGCCAAGGCCCACGCCAAGTTCGGGGACTTCGCCCGTCATATGGTCTTCACGCGCGATGGTGTGGAGCAGGCCACCCGGTGGTCGGTGGCCGCCCTGCACGCCCAGCGGTTCGCGCAAGCGGGGATCGAGCACGTGGTGGACCTGGGATGTGGGATCGGCGCGGACTCGCTGGCCCTGGCCGCGCTCGAGCGCACGGTCACCGCGGTCGAGCGGGACCCGGTCACCGCGGCCGTGGCGACCGTCAACCTCACGGGGTGGCCGCGCGCTCGCGTCGTGTGCGCGGACGCGCAGTCCTTGGACCTGGACGCCCTTGAGTCCGGTCCCGCGCAGGGCGTGTGGTTGGACCCCGCGCGCCGGGTCTCGGGTCATGGGCGCACGCGGCGGTTGTTCGACCCGGAGGCCTTCTCCCCTCCCCTGTCCTTCGTTACGGACCTCGCGGACCGGGGGCTCTCCGTGGGCGCCAAGCTCGGTCCCGGCATCCCCCACGAGCACGTCCCGCGCGCCGCGGAGGCCCAGTGGATCTCACAGCACGGTGACGTGGTGGAGGCCGCGCTGTGGTTCAACGCCGTGCGCCGCCCGGACGTCGCACGCGCCGCCCTGGTCCTCGGACACGACGGCGCACCCCGCCTTCCCGGCGCCGCCGACGACGCGCTCGTGCCGGGTGACGACGCGCCGGGTGCCGGGGACGGCCGGAGCGGTGACGCATCCCGGGACGGTGCCGCGGCGTCGTCGGCGGCCGAACTGACCTCCGCGACGTGGGAGTCGCCCGCGGCGGAAGGGGAACTGCTGGGCGCGGTGGGGCAGTACTTCTACGAGCCCGACGGCGCGGTGATCCGCGCGGGGCTCGTGACCGATCTCGCGCAGCGCATCGGAGCGCGTCTGATCCATCCCGCGATCGCGTACCTGAGCTCGGACACGCTCGTGCACACCCCGCTGGCCACCGCGTACGAGGTGCGCGAGGTGCTGCCCCACACCGTGAAGACCCTCAAGAAGTGGGTGCGGGAGCAGGACGTGGGGACCCTGGAGATCAAGAAACGCGGCACGGACGTGACCCCCGAGCAACTGCGTAAGCAACTTGCACCCCGGGGTTCGCAGCGAGCGACCCTGGTCATGACGCGACTCGAACAGGCGGGGAAGGAACGGCGCGTGGTGCTCGCCGTAAACCTCGTACACTGATACCCCTGTGTTCGGACCGCGCGCGACACCCCGGTGGTCGGCAACGACGTCCCGGTTCAGGTCACGACCGCCGATCCCGGTGCACCCATGAGAGGACCACGCCGTGCAGATTGATTTCCACAGCTCCGAACGTTCCACCCTGGGTGTGGAGTGGGAGGTCGCCCTGGTCGAGCGCGAGAGCGGCGAGCTCGCCCCGCGCGGCCAGGAGGTCCTCGATGCCCTCGTGGCGCAGCACCCGCAGTTCGGTGAGGAGGGGGACCACCCCCATGTCACGGGCGAGTTCCTGCAGAACACCGTGGAGATGGTGACCGGTGTGTGCGACACCGTGGGCGAGGCCGTGGACCAGCTCGCGGACACCCAGGACCGGATCCGGGAAATCACGGATCCTCGGTCCCTCGAGATCTTCGGCGCGGGGACCCACCCGTTCTCCCAGTGGGCGGACCAGCCCGTGGTGGACAAGGAACGCTACTTCAAGGTCCTGGACCGGGCGCAGTACTGGGGCCGGCAGATGGTGATCTTCGGGGCCCACGTGCACGTGGGCATCGACCACCGGGACAAGGCCCTGCCCGTCCTGGAGGGCCTGCTCAACTACTACCCCCACCTGCTCGCGTTGTCCGCGAACTCGCCGTACTGGTGCGGCCAGGACACGGGGTACGCGTCCCACCGGGCACTGATCTTCCAGCAGCTGTCCACGGCGGGGCTGCCCTTCCACTTCGACACGTGGGGCGAGTACGAGTCCTACGTCAACGACCTCATCGAGACCGGCGTGATCGAGGAGATCTCCGAGAACCGCTGGGACATCCGCCCCGTCCCCCGCTTCGGGACCGTGGAGATGCGCGTGTGCGACGGTCCCTCGACCCTGCGGGAGGTGGGCGCGATCGCCGCACTGACGCAGTGCCTGGTGGAGTCCTTCTCCCGTTCCCTCAACGACGGCGGGACGATCCCCGTGATGCCCCCGTGGCACCACCAGGAGAACAAGTGGCGCGCCGCGCGCTACGGTCTCGAGGCCGTGGTGATCCGGGACACCCGCAACCGCGAGCGCCTGGTCACGGAGGACCTCGCGGATCTGCTCACCGATCTGGAACCCCTCGCGGACGAGCTCGGCTGCGCCCGCGAGCTCGCGCACGTGGAGACCATGATGAGCGGGGCTGTGGGCTATCAGCGCCAACGGCGCGTGGCCCGGGAGAACGGCGGGGACCTGCGCGCCGTGGTCATGGACATCGTGGAGCGCAACCGCTCGGAACGCTGATCCGGATACGGCCCGGCAGGACTACGCCGCGGGCATCGACACCGCGGACACCGGCAGGCCGGGGTCCGCGGTGAACGAGATCCCGGTGGGCTGACGGCCCTGCGCCACCAGCCGGGAGCCCAGGGCGGCCACCATCGCGCCGTTGTCGGTGCACAGGGACAGCGGCGGGATCACCACGGGAATCCCGTGCTCACCGCACCGCGCGGTCACGACCTCCCGCAACCGGGAATTGGCGGCCACGCCCCCGCCCATGAGAAGGGTGGTGATCCCGTGTTCGGTGCACGCCAGCACGGTCTTGCGCGCGATCACGTCCACGACCGACTCCTGAAAGCTTGCGGCCACGTCCGCCACGGGGACGGGTTGACCGGCGGCGTCGAACGCCTCGACCACGCGGGCCACGGCCGTCTTCAAGCCGGAGAAGGACATGTCGTAACGGTGCGGACCGGGATTCTCGGCCGACCCCATGTACTTGCCCGCCGTCAGCCCCCGGGGGAACGCGAAAGCCGTCGGGTCGCCGTCCTTCGCGGCCTTGTCGATCGCCGGTCCACCGGGGTAGGAGAGTCCGAGCAGGCGGGCGACCTTGTCGTAGGCCTCGCCGGCGGCGTCGTCGATCGTGGCGCCCAGTAGCCGCACGTCGCTCGTGATGTCGGGGACGGCCAGGATCTCGGTGTGGCCCCCGGAGACGAGCAGCGCGCCCAGGCCGTCGGGCAGCTCACCGCGGTCGTCGAGCAGACCCACCCCCACGTGGGCCACGAGGTGGTTGATCGCGTACAGGGGTTTGCCCGTGGCCACCGCGAGTGCCTTGGCCGCCGCGACCCCTACCATGAGCGCCCCGGCGAGCCCGGGCCCGGAGGTCACGGCGATCGCGTCGAGCTGGTCCAGGGTCACACCGGCGTCGTCGAGCGCAGCACGCACCGCGGGGACGAACGCCTCGAGGTGCGCGCGCGAGGCGATCTCGGGGATCACCCCGCCGAAGCGCACGTGTTCGGCCATGGACGAGGACACCGTGTTGGTGAGCAGCTCGGTGCCCCGCACGATCCCGATACCCGTCTCGTCGCACGAGGACTCGATGCCCATGACGAGCGGTTCAGCGGTGTTCATGAATGGTCCTTCCGTCCGCGCTGCGGGTGGGCTCCTTCGCGGGAACCAGTTCGCAGCGCATGATCAGCGCGTCGTGGCCGGGCCCGTAGTAGTGCGCCCGGGTGTGGATGTGGTGATAGCCGAAGTGGCGGTACAGCTCTTGTGCCCGCGGATTGTCCGCCCGCACCTCGAGCATCATCTCGGTGGCGCCGCTGCGAATCGCGGCCTCGTGCAGCACGCGCAGCAGGGCACTGCCCAGGCCCTTGCCCTCGTGGTCCTTCGCGACCGCGATGGTCTGCACATCCGCGACCGGCGGGATGCTCATCATCCCCGCGTAGCCCACGATCTCCCGGTCCCGGGTGAGCACCCAGTACTGCCGTGTGGGGTGGGTCAGTTCCTCGTGGAACATGTGCCGGGGCCAGGCGTCCTCGGGGAACAGGACAGCCTCCAGCGCGTACACGTCCTCGAGGTCCCCAGGTTGCATGGGGCGCAGCGCGTAGCCCGCCGGTAACGACGACGCCGCTCCCACCGCAGCCGCGTGCCCTCCCGTCATGGGGTGGCCCGTCATCGTGTGGCCCGCTTGGGGGATGCGGGCACCTTGGCGTCGGAATCGCGCAGGTACAGGGGAGACGTGTCGGTGCTCAGTTCCTGACCGCGGCTCGTGATCGCCCACGCCGCCCGGGCGAGATCTGCGGCGGAGGGGTGCAGGTCCGAGAATCCCGGGACCGCGTGCGACAACCGATCGGGGTAGAGCCCCGCACCGGAGCCGTAGCACGGCAGCGCGGGAACGTCCTCCGGGGGGCCAACCCGGGGATCGCCCAGCGGGGTGATCACGGGTCCGCGCTCGTCCTCGTGCACCCGGTAGTCGCGGCGGTAGAGCTCCTTGCGGCGCGCATCGGTGACCACCACGAACTCCGCATGACCCGCGGCGAGCGCCTCCGGGGCCACGTGGAACGCCGCCGCGTCCAGGGAACACACCCCATGGACAGGCAGGGCCCAGGCAAAGCCCAAGGTGCGACCGGTCACAAGTCCCGCGCGCAGACCCGTGAACGGTCCGGGACCGGTGCCCACGAGAACGGCGTCCAGGTCGGTGCCGGTGAGGCCCGCCTCCGCCATGAGGTCGTGCACGGCGGGAGCCAGGGCCTCGGCGTGGGATCGGGTGTCGACGGTGTCGAACCTGCTCAAGACCTCACCGTCCCGGGACAGTGCCACGGACGCGATCGACGAGGAATCCAGACTCAGCACAAGCACCCGAACAGTCTAAGCCCGGCCCCGCAACCGCTCCGGGCCCCGGCGACCGCCCGCCGCCATCACTCCGGGCTCCGGCCGCCCCTCACCCCGGCACTGCGTGGCGAGGTCACAACTGGAGGGGGTCCGCCCAACGGGGTCCGTAGCCGCGCACGATTACCGCGCGCGGTTCATCGCTGAGTTGCTCCGCGGATTTCCACTCGTCGTTGAGGGCGCGGATCACGTCCGCCGCGGAGGGGGAATGGCCCTCTCCGTCGGAACCTGATCCGCCGGAGAGCACCGCCCCCCTGAGATCCGCGGGGTCCTCACCGTCCGTGGTCCCCACGGTGGACTCCGCACCCGTCGCGTCCGACACCGGATCCGCCGAGCCGGGCCCGTCCTGCGTACCCCGCGCCCGGACGATGTCGATCACCAACCGGGAATCGCTGAGGTGTTCCACCTTGCCGGTCCCCCACTCCACGACGGTCACGCACGTGTCCACGGTGTCCTCGAGGTCGATGTCGTCCACGTCCGCCGCGGAGTCCAAGCGATAGGCGTCCACGTGCACGAGATCGGGTCCGCCCGGGCGGGGCCCGTCCGGATCGTTGGGGTGCACGCGGCTCAACACGAACGTGGGGGATATGATCCCGTCGCGCACGCCGAGGCCCCGGCCGAGCCCCTGGGTGAACGTGGTCTTCCCGGCGCCGAGGTCACCGTTGAGCATGACCAGGTCCCCGGCCCGCAGGTGCTCGGCCACCCGCTCGGCGAGCACCCGGGTGTCATGAGCGGTGTCGGGATGCCGAGTCACGGTCCAGGCGGCACCGTCCGCCGCGCTCCCGGCTGTTCCGACGCCGCCGGCATCGGGAGCGTTCACGTACTCCCGGGGTACGCGCGGCGAGATCCTCGTGACGATCTCGTAGTTGATCGTCCCCGCGGCATCCGCCCACCGCGTGGCGGACGGGTCCTCCCCCGCCCCGAACAGCACGGCCTCGTCCCCCACGCGCACGGGCGGTTCCGCCGCGGACGAGTCCACTCCGGGCGGTTCCGATCCGGACGACCACGCCGCGGGCTCCCCGCCCCGCGACAGGTCCACGACGCACTGGTCCATCGCGATCCGCCCCACCACGGGGTACACCCGGTCCCCGATCCGCACGGGGGCGCCCGTGGCTACCCGGGGAACGCCGTCGGCGTAGCCCAGCGGGATCAGCGCAAGGTGCGTGGGCCCGGTGGTGCGGTACGCGAAACCGTACGAGACCCCGTGGCCCGCGGGAACGGCTTTGACGTTGGCCACACGGGCCCGCAGGGTCATGGCCGGGCGCAGGCCGAAGTCCTCGGGGGTGCAATCCGCGAACGGGCTCAGCCCATACAGGCCCAGCCCCACCCGCACGGCGTCGCGGAGCATGAGATCGGGGTCCGCCATGTCCTGTGCCCCGAATAATCCGGGGGTGTTGGCCGCGTGGATCAGGGTGGGGTCCAGGCCCGCGTCGCGCGCGATCCGCACCGCATCGCTGAGCGCGTGCAATTGCGCAACGGTCTCGGTCTCGCGTTGCGGTTCGTCCGCGACGGCGAGGTGCGTGAAGATCCCTTCCACGCTCAGCAGACCGGCGTTCTGAGCGGCCACCACGCGCTCGACGAACCCGGGCCACTCCTCCACCGTGGCACCGTTGCGGCCGAGCCCGGAATCGAGTTTCAGGTGCACCGTGGCCGGGGTGCCCGTGTCGCGGGCGGCGGCCAGAACGGCGTCGAGCTCCCACCCGTTGAGACCCAGGCGGACGTCGCGTCGCAGCGCCTGTTCGAAGTCCGTGGCAGGGGTGTGCAGCCACGCGAGCACGGGGGCGGTGATGCCCGCGTCGCGCAGGGCCACCGCCTCGGACGCGTGCGCCGTGCCGAGCATATGGGCGCCGGCGGCGAGCACCGCGCGCGCCACCGGAACCGCCCCGTGGCCGTACGCATCTGCCTTGACCACGGCGATCAGCGTGCGCCCCCGGGCGAGTTCCGCGAGGTGCCGCACGTTGTGCTGCACGGCGGAGAGGTCCACCACCGCGCTGCGTTCGCTGGGTTGCCGGGGCTGTCGGTCTGTCATCGCACTCACCATTCCATTGTGCCCTGCGCCGCCGGCGCGCCCGGCCCCGCCCGAGCCACGCGCACTCGTTCCCGGGCGGGCGGTCCCGGTACGCCGCCCCAGTAGGCTGGTCGCGTGTCCTCTCCCGATCGGCCCCGTGTCCTGCTGCTGAGCATGCACACGTCCCCCGTGGACCAGCCCGGGACCGGGGACGCCGGTGGCATGAACGTGTACGTGTGGCACCTAGCCCACGCGCTCGCCCACGCGGGCTGGGCCGCGGACATGGCCACCCTCGATCGCGATCCGTCCCATTCCCCCGGCATTCGCACGACGGACCTCGCCCCGGGCGTGCGGCTGCTCACCGTGGCGCTCGCGGGCGCCGCAGAGGTCCCCAAGGAGGGCCTGCCCCGGTTCGCACGTGCCTTCGGCGAGGCCCTCGCACAGCATTACGCCGACGACGCCGCGCCCGTCGTGCACGCCCACTACTGGCTCTCCGGCGTGGCCGGGCTCCACGTGGCCAGCTTCCTCCGGGCTCCCCTCGTCCTGACCCTGCACACCTCCGCCGCCGCCAAGAACCTGCGCGCCGGATCGGACGAGTCCCCCGAACCGGCCAAGCGGGAGGCCGCCGAACGAGAACTGATCGCCCACGCCTGCCGCACCGTGGTGAACACCCCCGCGGAACAGCGGCAGGTCGTGGAGCTGTACGGCGCGGATCCGGCGAGCGTGGTCGTGATCCCGCCCGGGGTGGACCCCGAGGTCTTCCACCCGCCGGTCCCGGACGAACGGGACGAGTTACGGAACGGGCCCTTCACCGTCCTGTCCGCGGGACGCATGCAACCCCTCAAGGGACAGCAGATCCTGGTCCGCGCGCTCGGAGAGTTGCACCGCAGTCACCCTGACGTTCCCGTTCGCTTGATCCTGGCCGGTGTGGGCTCCCCCGATTTCCTGGCCCACCTACGCGAGCTGGCGGACGCGGGGGGCGTGGCGAGCGCCGTCGACTTCCGCGGCTCCCTGCCCCGCGAGGACCTCGCCCGACTCATGGGCCGGGTGGACGCGGTGGCCGTGGCGTCGTCGTCGGAGACGTTCGGGCTCGTGGCGGTCGAGGCCCAGGCGTGCGGGACGCCCGTCCTGGCCACGGACGTGGACGGACTGCGCTACGCCGTGCGCGACGGTGAGACCGGCCGGCTCGTCCCGGACCGCGAGCCCGCGAGCTGGGCGGACGCACTGTACCGCGCGGCCCGGGACCCGGGCGCGTGGCGAGCAATGTCACACGCCGCTCGGCTGCGAGCGCGCGAGCTGACGTGGGACGACGTCGCCGCGCAGCACACTGCGGCCTACCTCGCCTGTGCGGCGCGCGAGCACGACGCCTAAACTTTCCCGTGTGACCACCGCGTACCTGAGCCGTGATTCCCTTGCCCGTTACCTGGACCGCTCCCGGATCACCGGGGCCGTCGCGACCCCCCGTGAAGCCAACCTCCGCAACATCCAGGGTTTCCTGGACGGGGACCAGCACCAGCACATGGGGGTCGAGCGCATCAGGGACTGGGATTTCGACTCCGTCTTCGAGCTCATGCGCGACCGCGTGGGGATCAACGACGACCCCGAGTACGCCGAGGGCCAGGACTTCATTTCCGCGCAGCTGTGCGTGGCCGGACTCGACCGCTACGCCGAGCTGTTCAGCCGCGCGGTGCAGGGCCGCAAGCGGTTGTTGTTCGCGACCGGTCATCCCTCCGGCCTCGCGCCCGTCTACGCCCGCCTCGCGCGGGTGGCCCGCAAGTCCGGGGCGCGCGTGCTGCGCTTCGACGAGGCCCTGCCGTTCGAGGACGGGGACGTCCGCCAGATCGAGGACGTCGTGATGGTCGAGCAGTACGGCGGCCTGCGCCACACCCACTTCCCCGAGCCCATGCAGCTGGTCCTCGATCACCTGCGGGACCAGGGCCGCGAGGCGCCGGACCTCGTGATCGCCGATCACGGGATGGCCGGGTACGCGGGCTCGCGGGCGGGGCTGTCCACCATCGCGATGGGTGACTGCAACGACCCCGGGATCTTCGTCGCTGAGGCCCAGGGGCAAGTGGAGGTCGTGGTCCCGCTGGACGACAACGTCCCCCCGCACCTCTACGACCCCGTGGTGGACTACATCATTTCCCGTGCGGGGCTCGCGGGGCAGGAACGCGGCTGAGTTCGGCGATCCCGTCCGGCCACTCGCACGCCTGCCGCGCGGGCGGTCGGCCCTCGGCGGCGTCGTGCCGACCCGCGTCCCCGAACCGGGACGCGCCCGCTGCCGCGAGGGTCTCGTCCAGCACGACGACGCCGCGCGAGAACGTCTCCCCGTACGTGCGGTCCCCGAGGCCGAACGCCGCGTAGCGCACGCTGCTCAGATCCGCGGCTCCTTCGGCCACCGCCGTCGCGACAGCCCGCGCGGACGTGGGCAGCTCGCCGTCCCCGTACGTGGAACACACCATGACGTGCGGGTGGGAGGTGTCCAGCGCGGCGGGATCCGTTCCTGGGCGTGGGGACGGAGCTGAGTCGGGAGGAACTACCCGTGGTGTGCCGCCCGGTGTCCCCGGGGAACGAACGGGAATCGGTCGTGTTGGCCTGGCCGCGGGGTGTGACCGTGCCCCGGCGGGTCCGGGCGGTCGCGGACCTGGCGCGCGCGTCCGCCGGGGGCTGGGCGATCTTTCGCTGAACCGCGCGAGGGCCGGGCCGCACCCCCCCCAGGGACCCGGGCCGCCGCACCCGCGGGCCCGGGCCAGCGGCAGGACGCGCGCCCCCGGACGCAACCGAGGGCCGCCCGGTACGTGCCGGACGGCCCTCGCGGCGTCGTCGTGCGGTGCTACGAGACGATCAGCGCTCGACCTCGCCGCGGATGAACTTCTCCACGTTCTCGCGGGCGGTGTCGTCGTCGAACTGCTCGGGCGGGGACTTCATGAAGTAGGAGGACGCCGAGGTCAGCGGTCCCCCGATGCCGCGGTCCAGGCCGATCTTCGCAGCGCGGATCGCGTCGATGATCACACCGGCGGAGTTGGGCGAGTCCCACACCTCGAGCTTGTACTCGAGCGAGATCGGGGCGTTACCAAAACCGTGGCCCTCGAGGCGGACGAAGGCGAACTTGCGGTCGTCAAGCCACCCCACGTAATCCGAGGGGCCGATGTGCACGTCCTTGGCCCGCATCTCGTGCGGCACGTTGGACGTCACGGCCTGGGTCTTGGAGATCTTCTTGGACTCGAGCCGCGAGCGCTCGAGCATGTTCTTGAAGTCCATATTCCCGCCCACGTTGAGCTGGTACGTGCGGTCCAGGACGTAGCCGCGGTCCTCGAGCAGCTTGGCCAGCACGCGGTGGGTGATGGTCGCGCCCACCTGGGACTTGATGTCGTCGCCCACGATCGGCACGCCGGCGTCCGTGAACTTCTGCGCCCACTCGTCGGTCCCGGCAATGAACACGGGCAGGGCGTTGACGAACGCCACACCGGCGTCGATCGCGGCCTGCGCGTAGTAGCGGTCGGCCTCCTCGGAACCCACCGGGAGGTAGGAGACGAGCACGTCCACCTCGCGTTCGCGCAGCACCTGCGCGACGTCCACGGGCTCGGCGTCCGATTCCGTGATGGTCTCGCGGTAGTACTGGCCCAGCCCGTCCAGGGTGGGTCCGCGCTGCACGTTCACGTCCAGGTTGGGGACCTTTGCGATCTCCATGGTGTTGTTCTCGGAGGCCAGGATCGCCTGGGAGAGGTCCAAGCCCACCTTGGCGGCGTCCACGTCGA
Organism: Kocuria sp. ICS0012; assembly: GCF_001665945.1. Classification (NCBI taxonomy): domain Bacteria; kingdom Bacillati; phylum Actinomycetota; class Actinomycetes; order Micrococcales; family Micrococcaceae; genus Kocuria; species Kocuria sp. ICS0012. Next base: position 88,839 of record NZ_LZMM01000077.1, read on the forward strand.
ACGCGGCCACGAACTGCACGTCCCCCACGTGGTAGTCACCGAAGCGCACGTGCATGAGCCCGGGCACGGTCTCGGAGGGGTCTGCGTCCCGGTAGAAGTGGACGCCCTGGATGAGCGATGTGGCGCAGTTGCCCACACCGGCAATGGCCACTCGGATGGGATTTTCGGACACGGTTCTCCTCAGCTCGGGTGATGACGGCCACGCGCACCTCGCGCGTTCGTGCGTGGGCACCGCATCCTGCCGTGCCACGCCGCACGCAACCGACTCCACAGTCTAGCCACGCGCTCGGACGTGCCTCGCCCGGGCACCGCCGTGACGACGACGCCGCTGCCGCCCTCACGCTGCACGGTCACTCGGCCAGGACGACCTCCACGAGCAACAACACCGCGACCAGCAGGAACACGACCCCGGCCGCGATCTCGACCTCGGCCGAACGCGCTTGGAACCGCCGCGCCAGCGCGGGGACGGAACCGAACCACGCGACGGCCAGGAACCATGCCAGGCCCACGGCCATGAGGAGCGCCAGGGTGATCAATCCCTCCCACCACAGGATGTCCGCGGGGACAACGGTCGCGAACAGGGCGATGAAGAAGACGATCGCCTTGGCGTTGGCCAGGTTGGTGATCGTCCCCTGGAGCAGGGCCTTGCCCGATGTGAGGTGGCGGGTCCCGAGCAGACCTCCGGCCTTGGAGAACGCGGGACCCCCGATTGTGCCCGTGGGTGCGGCGGGGCTCGCGGCGACGTCGGGGTCCACTGGTCCGCTGAATCCGGCCGAACCGCCGGGGCCGTCCTGCCCGTCGGTGCAGACCCGTGCGGCGAGGCCCGCTCGTGCATCGGGATCCGAGGTCTCCGCGTGACCCGTTCCACCGCGATTCAGCGCGCGCGTGGCCAGCCCGGCGCGCAGGGATCCGTAGCCCATGCGCGCCAGGAACAGGGCACCAGCGATCTGGATCACGAGTTTGAGCACGTGATTGCTGTTGATCACCAGCGTCACGCCCGTGAGCGAGAGCGTGATCCACATGAGGTTGCCGACCATCACCCCCGCCGCCGTGAGCATGGCCTTGCCACGTGTGGTGAGGAACGCATTGCGCAGAATCACCAGGACGTCCGGACCCGGGGAGATGATCCCCGCGATCCACAGTCCCAGCAGCGCGGCGTACTGCGCCGCGGTCATACGTGCTTGGACTCGGTGGCCGCCCCCCAGATGTTGATGTCCGCGTCCGAGACCAGCTCGTCGATCCGCTGCAGTTCATCGTCGGAGAAGTCCAGGTTCTGCACGGCGCGGGCGGAATCGGCGATCTGCTCGGGCGAGGACGCGCCCACGAGCGCCGTCGTGACCTGTCCCTCCGCCTGCGGACGCAACACCCACGCGATCGCCATCTGGGCCAACGTCTGCCCGCGGTCCCGGGCCATCGCGTTCAGTTCCCGAATCTGATCCAGGGTGTTCTCACTCAACCAGTCCGGGTTGAGTGACTTCCCAGCGGCCGCGCGGGAGTGCTCGGGTACACCGTTCAGGTACTTGTCGGTGAGCATGCCCTGGGCCAGCGGGGAGAAGCTGATAGAGCCCATGCCCGCTTCCGTGAGCGCGCCCAGCAGGTTCTTCCCGTCCGCGTGCTCGTCCGGCTGCTCGATCCAGCGGTTGAGCATGGAGTACGAGGGCTGGTGGATGAGCAGCGGAGTGCCCAGCTCCCGCATGATCCCCTGCGCGGCGAGCGTGAGGTCCGCGCTGTAGGACGAGATCCCCACGTAGCTCGCGCGGCCCGAACGCACGATATGGTGCAGGGCACCCATGGTCTCCTCGAGGGGAGTATCCGGGTCCGGGCGGTGGTGGTAGAAGATGTCCACGCGGTCCAGGCCCATGCGTTCGAGCGACTGGTCGATGGAATCAAGCAGGTACTTGCGTGAACCGCCCACACCGCCGTACGGGCCGGGCCACATCTGCCACCCGGCCTTCGTGGAAATCACGAGTTCCTGGCGGTACCGGGCGAAGTCCTCCCGTAGGATGCGCCCGAAGTTCAGCTCCGCGGAGCCCGCGGGCGGGCCGTAGTTGTTGGCCAGGTCGAAGTGCGTAATCCCCAGGTCGAACGCCCGGCGCAGCGTGGCCCGCATGGTCGCGAGCGGGGTGTCATCGCCGAAGTTATGCCACAACCCCAGAGACAGCGCGGGCAGCTTTAGCCCGGAGTTGCCCACCCGCCGGTACGGCATGGTCTCGTAGCGGTCCTCGGCCGCGGTCCACACGGTGTTCTCACCAAAAGTCAGCATGGGGTTCAGTGTGCCACCTCGCGGGCGGGGCTGACTCGAAGCAGGTAACGGTCACGTCCCGGGCCCGGTGCCGCAGCCCGCACGACGACGCCGCGGCGGGGCCCGCGCGGCCCCCCCCCATGGAATCCCGCCGCACACACCGACGCCGCGCAGAACGACGCCACACGCATAGCTACACGCGCAGCACCACCGCCGTCTCCGGCGCGAGCCGCACCGCGCCCGGCGTCGTCGTAATGTCAGGGTCCGTGCCACTCGCGAAGAGCACCCGCGGGGCGTCACCGCCCATGAGCGGCAGCTCGCGTTCGGAGTCCGAGAGGTTCACGGCCACGACCACGCCGTGTTCGGACTCCGGCTCGCTCATCCGCTTGAGCACGAACCACTGCTCGGAGTCGCTCGCCTGGGTGGCCACGGTGGCCCAGTTCTGATCGGTGAGCTCCGGGGTGTCGTGGCGCAGCGCGATCAGCTCCCGGTAGGCGTCCAGGATGCGCTGGTGCTCACCTTCGTGCACCTCGCCCCAGTCGAGCTTGGAACGTTCGAACGTCTGCGGGTCCTGGGGATCCGGGACGGTCGCGTGATCCCAGGCCATCGCGGCGAATTCCGCCTTGCGGCCCGTGGCCACGGCCTCCCCCAGTTCGGGTTCGGGGTGGGCCGTGAAGAACTGCCACGGCGTGCTGGCCCCGAACTCCTCGCCCATGAACAGCATGGGCGTGTAGGGCTGGGTGAGCAGCCACGTGGCGGCCGCGATCGCCCGGTCCACGCTCATGCCGTGGTTCATCCGGTCCCCGGCCGCGCGGTTGCCCACCTGGTCGTGGTTCTGCAGGAACGTCACGAACTGCCACGGCCGCTGCTCGGCAGGATCGATCTCGCGGCCGTGCGAGCGGCCACGGAACGTGGAGTACGTCCCGTTGTGGAAGTACGCCGTGTGCATGGTCTTCTCCAGGGCGTGCAGGGATGCGAAGTCCCCGTAGTACCCGTGGGTCTCCCCGGTGAACGCCACGTGCGCGGCGTGGTGGACGTCGTCGAGCCACTGCGCGTCCATGCCCAGACCGTGCCCCTCCGTACCCGCGATCATGCGGGGATCGTTGAGGTCGGATTCCGCGATGGCCACGAGCTCCTTGCCCGTGCGCTCGGACTCCGCCGCGATGCGCTGGGCGATCTGCTCCAGGATGTGCGTGGCGCGGGAATCGGCGAGCGCATGCACGGCATCCAGGCGGAACCCGTCCACGTGGTAGTCGCGCAGCCACATGGTGATGTTGTCCAGGATGTACTCGCGCACCCCGTCCGAACCCCACCCGTCCAGGTTGATCAGGTCCCCCCAGCTGGAGGCCCCGGGCTTGAAGTACTCCGCGAAGAGCGGCAGGTAGTTCCCGCTGGGTCCCAGGTGGTTGTAGACCACGTCCTGGATCACGGCGATGCCCTTGGTGTGGCACGCGTCCACGAACCGCTGATAGGCCTCGGGCCCACCGTAGGACTCATCCACGGTGTACCAGGCGACGCCGTCGTAGCCCCAGTTGTGGTCCCCGTTGAACCCGTTGACGGGCAACAGTTCCACGGCGTCCACGCCGAGGTCCACGAGGTGGTCCAACTTGCCGATCGCCGCATCGAGCGTGCCCTCCGGGGTGAACGTCCCGGGGTGCAGTTCATAGAGCACCGAGTCCCGCAGCGGACGCGGCCGCCACGCGGCGTCGTGCCATTCGAAGGCGTCCGGGTCGAACGTGCAGGACAAATCGTGCACACCTTGCGGCTGGCGGCGTGAGCGCGGGTCTGGAAGCACCTCGGACACCGAAGTGCGTTCCTTGTCCGTGCCCTCGTCGAAGACCTTGGTCAGCAGGTAGCCGTAGCGCACGGTGCCCCGGGGGACGTCGGCGTCGTCGGGCAGCGTCCACCAGCCGGGGCGATCGGCCAGGCCCTGCATGGGGTGGTCCACACCGTCGATGCGCACGGTGACCTTGCGGGCGTGGGGTGCCCACACGTCGAAACGATGGTCCTGGGTCATGTCTCAGCCGTCCTTCCGGCGCAGGATCGCCACGGGGTAGGTGAAGAGGAGGTCGGCCAGGCGCACGGCGCCGTCCTGGTCCGTGGTGTACTCGCGGTGCGTGAGGACGTCCTGCCACGTCCCCGGCGCGAGGACCACGGTCTCGTCCGTGAAGCCGCCCTCGGGGGCGAGGGTCGCGGGGAAGCGGGTGACCACGGTGGCCACGCCGCCGCGGTCGAAGCCCAGTGCGTGCTCGGCGAGCGCGCCCCGGAACTCCAGCGGTATGTACTCCGTGAACAGCTCGGGGTGCTCGCCGCGCAGCCGCAGGGCGCGCGAGGTCAACAGCATGCGCGCCGCCCCCGTGCCGTCCACGGGCGGGGTGGCGTCCGCGGAACCCGGCCGAGCGGCGTCGAGCCGTGCCAACATCTGCTCGCGCGCCGCGAAGTCCACGGGCCGACGGTTGTCGGGGTCCACGAGCGACGGTTCCCACAACTCCTGCCCCTGGTAGACGTCCGGGACGCCCGGCAGGGTCAGCTGCAGCGCGGTGGCCGCCAGGGCGTTGCTGAACCCCGGTGCGCTCACGCGCTCCACGCACCCCTCCACGATGCCGCGGGCGCGCGGGTTGCTGAAGAGGAAGTCGATGAACCGGGTCAGCTCCGCCTCGAAGTGCTCGTCCCCGTCCACCCACGCGGTGGACACGGACGCCTCGCGCACGGCCTTCATCGCGTAGTCCACGGCACGATCGCGCTCGAGCGGCCACGCACCCACCACGGCCTGCAGGACGAGGTTCACGGCGGGTCCGTCCGCCAGCTCGATCTGCGCGTCCTTGGCGCGGTTGACGAGCGTGGCCACGGTCTCGGACCAGGCCCTGGGCTGCTCCGAGAGCACCGTGATCCGCGCACGCACCGATGCCGAGCGCTTGGTGTCGTGGGTGGTCAGTGCGTTCATGGTCGCGGGCGATTCACGCTGCCGCCGCGCCGCCTCCGCGTGGAACTGCTCGGGCGTGAGCGAGAAGACCGAGGGGTCACCGCCCACCTCGGTGAGGGAGGAGAGCTTGGGGTATCGGTAGAACGCGGTGTCTTCCACGCCCTTGGCCATGACCATGCCCGAGGTCTGCTGGAAACGCTGCGCCACTCCGCTCAGGGTGCCGTTCACGTCCCCGCCGAGTTCACGCGCGAGGTCGTCGAGCACGTCCGCGAGCTCGGGGCGCCATCGCCGCGCGGCGGCGACCGCGTCGCGCAGGTACTGCGCACCCTCGGGCAGGTACGTGCGGTACACCGGGAAGTTGGCGAGGATCTCGGCGAGACCGTCATACGACGCCGCGGCCCCGTGCGGGAAGTCGGCCGGCAGTTCGCGCACCAGGCGGTGCACCTCTGCGGCCAGGCCAGCGTCCGCCATCCGGCGCTTGGTCTCGTGGATCAGCGGGTCCCAGCGCACGGGCTGACCACCGCGCAGCTTGGTGTCCAATGAGGCGAGCTCGTAGTGCCCGCGTGCGTCCGTGAGCACCCGGTCGATCCAGCCCAGCGAGTCGTAGCCCGTGGTCCCGGCCGTGCGCCACTGTTCGGGCAGGTACTCCCCCGGTTCCAAGATCTTCTCGACGACGGTCCACGCGCCGTCCGTGAGCCCGGCCAGCTTCCCGAGGTAGTCCTGCGGGTCCCGCACCCCGTCCGGGTGGTCGATGCGCAGCCCGTCCACGAGTCCCTCGCGGAACCAGCGCGCGACCTCCGCGTGGGATTCCTCGAAGACACGGGCGTCCTCGACCCGCACCCCGGCGAGCGTGGCCACGGTGAAGAACCGGCGGTAGTTCAGCTCGGAGTCACCGCGGCGCCAGTTGATCAGTTCGTAGTGCTGCCGCCCGTGCACCTCGGCGGGATCGTCGCCCTCGCGGTACGTGCCCTCGGCCAGGGGGTAGACGTTGTCGTAGTAGCGCAGCGTCCCGTCCTGGACGGTGAGCGCGGAGAGGTCCTCGTCACCGTCGCCGAGCACCGGGATCAAGATCTTGCCGCCGCCGGCCTGCCAGTCCACGTCGAACGCGTCCGCGTAGGGGCTGTCCTGCCCCTTCTCGAGCAGCGACCACCACCACGGGTTCTCCTGCGGGGCGGCCACGCCCTGGTGGTTGGGCACGATGTCCACGACGACGCCCAGTCCGGCCTCGTGCGCGGCATCGGACAGTGCCTTCAGCCCCTCCGATCCCCCGCGTTCGGGATCCACCTCGGTGGGATCTACGACGTCGTACCCGTGGTCCGAGCCGCTCGTGGCCCGCAGGATGGGCGAGAGGTACACCCACCCCGCCCCCAGACGCTTGATGTAGGGGACCAGTTCCGCCGCGCGATGCAGGTCCTGCTGGGTCGTGATTTGCAACCGGTACGTTGAAGTGGGTGTCAGCACCCTTACAGTCTTGCCGAATGCGCGCGCTCGGGCCAGTCACCCCGCGCTCAACGAGCACCGTGACGTAAACGGCGGACGCGCCACCCGTGTGGGGTGACGCGTCCGCAGTCGTGTTCAGCGCGGCGCGGGCTGCGGGCGATCTGCCCGGTCACGCACCGCGGGGCGCTCAGGCGTCGTCGGACGACGCCGCGTACACCGCTGCCGCGACGGACGCGGCCACGGAGGCGTCCGGCTCTTCCTCGGGGGCCTCCCACGCGCGCAACAGCACCGTGGACTTGCCTGCCATCCGCAACGTGGAGGAGTGCCCGCGCACGGCACCGTCCGCGTGCTCGCCGGCGGTGTCCACGATCTCCTCCCACTTCATGCCGTAGCTGGCCGGGGGTAGTGTGACGTCCACGGGCTCGGGGTTGGAGTTGAAGTACACGATGAAGTTCACGTCCGTGATCCGGCGACCGCGCATATCCACTCCCGTGATGCCCTGACCGTTGAGCCACATGCCCACGGCACGAGCCAGGGGCTCGTCCCAGTCGGCGGGCACCATGGGCGTGCCGTCCGTGTTGAGCCAGGCAATGTCCGGCATGGGATCGCCCTCGGCACGCTCGCCCATGTCCACGGGACGCCCGTCGAAGAACTGCGAGCGGCGGAACGTGGGGTGTTCGTGGCGCAGGTGGGTGATCACGGAGGTGAACTCCACGAGCGGGGTGTCCACCTTCTCCCAGTTGATCCACGTGAGCTCGTTGTCCTGGCAGTACGTGTTGTTGTTGCCCTTCTGGGTGCGCCCCGCCTCGTCACCGTGCAACAGCATGGGCGTGCCCTGGGACAGCATGAGCGTGGCGATGAAGTTGCGCTGCTGACGCGCACGCATCGCGAGCACCTCGGGATCGTCCGTGGGCCCCTCCTCACCGCAGTTCCACGAGCGGTTGTGGGACTCGCCGTCGTTGTTGTCCTCGCCGTTCTCCTCGTTGTGCTTCTCGTTGTAGGACACGAGGTCCCGCAGTGTGAAGCCGTCGTGGGCGGTCACGAAGTTCACCGAGGCGAAGGGGCGCCGGCCGCTGTTCTCGTAGAGGTCCGCAGAACCGGTGACACGGGACGCGAACTCCCCCAGGGTCGAGGGCTCCCCGCGCCAGAAATCACGCACGGTGTCCCGGTACTTGCCGTTCCACTCGGTCCACTGCGGCGGGAAGTTGCCCACCTGGTAGCCACCGGGACCGATGTCCCAGGGCTCGGCGATCAGCTTGACCTGCGAGACGATAGGGTCCTGCTGGACGAGTTCGAAGAACGTGGAGAGCTTGTCCACGTCGTAGAACTCACGGGCCAGCGTGGCGGCGAGGTCGAAACGGAAACCGTCCACGTGCATCTCGGTGACCCAGTAGCGCAGCGAGTCCATGATCAGCTGCAGCGAGTGGGGGTGACGCACGTTCAGGGAGTTACCGGTACCCGTGTAGTCCATGTAGAACTTCTGGTCGTCGTCCACGGTGCGGTAGTACGCGGTGTTGTCGATGCCCTTCATGGACAGTGTGGGGCCCATGTGGTTGCCCTCGGCCGTGTGGTTGTACACCACGTCCAGGATGACCTCGATGTCCGCTTGGTGCAGTGCGCGCACCATGGCCTTGAACTCCTGGACCTGGCTGCCCAGGTGGGAGGCCGCGCTGTACTCGTTGTGGGGCGCGAAGAACGCGATGGTGTTGTACCCCCAGTAGTTGCGCAGCCCCTTCTCGAGCAGCGTGGAGTCCTGGACGAACTGGTGCACGGGCATCAGTTCGATCGCGGTGACACCCAGCTTCTGCAGGTGTTCGATGACCGCGGGGTGGGACACACCGGCGTACGTGCCGCGCTGTTCCTCCGGGACCTCCGGGTGCTGCATGGTGAGGCCCTTGACGTGGGCCTCGTAGATCACGGACTTGTGGTACGGGGTGCGCGGGGTGCGGTCACCCTCCCAGTCGAAGAACGGGTTGATCACCACGCCCTTCATCATGTGTTCCGCGGAGTCCTGGTGGTTCTCGGAGTCCTCGTCGCCGAAGTTGTAGGAGAACAGGGACTCGTCCCAGTCGATCCCGCCCTCCACGGCCTTGGCGTAGGGGTCCAGGAGTAACTTGTCCGGGTTGCACCGCAACCCCTGGGACGGATCCCACGGCCCGTGCACCCGGTACCCGTAGCGCTGACCGGGCTGCACCTGGGGGAGGTAGCAGTGCCACACGTAGCTGTCCACGGCGGTGACCTCCACGCGCGTCTCCGTGCCGTCCTCCTCGAACAGGCACAGTTCCACGCGGTCCGCGACCTCGGAGAAGAGCGCGAAATTGGTCCCCGTGCCGTCGAACGTGGCGCCCAACGGGTACGGTTGTCCTGGCCAAACTTCCATGTACTTCTCCTCAGCGTGTCGTGGGGCTGTGAGCGGATCCCCGCTCACAGCCAGTCACTAACAATAGTCGTTCGGGTCGCGGCTCACGGACGGGTCAGCACCGCGCGCACGTTCTCCGCGAGCACCGACGGCGGGACGGGGCCCTCCCCATTTGCCCGTGAGGCCACCGCGTGCAGACCGGCCCCGAGGGCCGCGGCGGCCGCCCAGCGACCGTCCCCGCGGGCCCAGTCGCCCAGGACCGCGAGCGCGTCCGGGTGCTCGGCCACGTGGGCCACGACCGTGCCCAGGATTCCGGCGAGGGTGTCCCCCGAACCCGCCGTGGCCAGCCAGGGGCTCGCGTGGCCGATGCTCAGGCACAGGCATTCGTCGCGCCCGGAAGCGTTCCCGTCCTCGCATGCGTCCCCGTTCCGTCCCACGGGGGACGCGATCACGGTCGACGCGCCCTTGAGCAACACCGTGGCGCCCGTGAGGCGCGCGGCTTCACCGGCCCAGTGCACGGGGTTGGCCTCGATCTCGGAGCGCTCCACCGTGGAATCGCACACCCCGAAACCGTGGAGCCACTCGAAGACCTGGGACAGCTCCCCCGCGTGGGGCGTGAGGATCTTATGGGGGCCCAGAGCGGCGTCGAGCACGGATCGCGCGGCGGCGTCGAGCGCACCTGCGTCCAGCACAGCCGGCTCCTGGGCCTCGATGATTGCCTGCACGCGCGCGGCCTGGGACTCGTCCCCCACCACGCCGGGGCCCGCGAGCCACGCCTGGACGTGGACGTCCCACGGCTGGTCGTCCGAGCACACGACCTCCGGACTGCGCGCGAGCACCATGCCGCGCGTGGTCGAATCCCCCAGGAAGCGGACCATCCCCGCGCCAGCGTTGACCGCCGCCTGGGTGCACATGATCGCCGCGCCCGGATAGCTCGACGCGCCGGCCACGACGCCCAGTACACCTCGGGTGTACTTAGTGTCGGTCGCGCCGGGACGCGGCCACGCGGCGAGCACGTCACGCGGTTCGAGCCGGTGCACGGCGGGGTCGCTCAGCCGGTCCTCGATCCCGATGGGCACCACCGTGAGCGCCCCCGTGGCCTGCTCCCCCGGGGACACCACGTGGCCCGTCTTGGCCCCGCCGAACGTGATGGTCGCGTGGGCATGCAGGACCGGCTCGGGAGCCTCGCCGGTGTCCGCGCTGACGCCGGAGACGAGGTCGCACGCCACGATCCGTGGGAAGCGCCGTTCACGCGCGGCGGCGGGATCCCGCTGCCGTTCGGTGAACGCCCGCACGAGCTCAGCGGCCGTACCCCGCAGCCCGCCCTGCGCACCGGTGCCGAGCACGGCGTCCACGATCAGGTGGGCGTCGGCCATGAGGGAGACCGCGCGGGACACCTCCACCGGGTGCGCGGCGGCCACGGCGTCCGAGGGTTCGCGCTCCTCGCCGTCCTGGTCGGTGAGCCGCAGCGCGGTGCCGCCGCGAGCGAGCAGCGCCCGCAGGCCCTGTTCGTGCACGCGCGTGCCGGTCAGGATGGCCACGACCTTCACGCCGCTGCGGCGCAGGAATGCGCCCGCCCACAGTCCGTCCCCGCCGTTGTTGCCCGAGCCCACGAGCAGCACCGCCGTGGTGCCACCCAACAACCCTCTCCGGTTGGTCAGGCGCAACTGCGCTTCGCAGCCGCGGGCCAGTCCCAGGGCCGCACGACGCATCAGCACGTCCCCGTAGCCCTCGTCCAGCAGCGGCTGTTCCGCGGCGCGGATGCTCTCGCCCGAGTACGCCTCAATCATCGCGGTGTCCTCCCTGTCCCTCGGCCACGACGAACGCCACGGCCATGCCGCCGTCGTGGGAGATCGTTACGTGCCATGTTTCCACGCCCCTGCGCCGCGCCTGCTCGGCCACGGTGCCCGCGGTGTGCAGACGGGGAGCGCCGTGGGCGTCGTTGCTGATCCAGCAGTCCTGCCAGATCATCCCCGGCGGGGCCAGCAGCGCCTTGGCCGCGGCCTCCTTGACCGCGAAGCGCGCGGCCAGCGAGCGCGGGTGCAGTTCCCGTTCGTGCGGAACGAACAGGCGTTCCCGCAATCGCGGCGTGCGCTCCAGCTGTCGTTCGAAACGCGCGATGTCCACGATGTCCACGCCGGTGCCCACAATCATGTCGCCAGCCTACCGGCGCCGCCCGGCCCCCTCACGGGCGCCGCGGCACGGCCCGGGCCCCATGGGCGTCGCGGCATGCCCGGGTACGACGACGGGGGGTGACGCTCCCGTGGGAAGCGTCCCCCGCCGTCGGATGGACGAACCGGATGATTACTCCACGGTCACGGACTTGGCCAGGTTGCGCGGCTGGTCCACGTCGTAGCCCTTGGCCCCGGCGAGTTCGCACGCGAAGATCTGCAGCGGCACCGTGGCCAGCAACGGCTGCAGCAGCGTGGGCGCCTCGGGGACGTAGAAGACGTGGTTGGCGAACTCGCGCACAGCGTCGTCGCCCTCCTCAGCGATCACGATGGTCTCGGCACCGCGAGCGCGGATCTCCTGGATGTTGGAGACCACCTTGGCGTGCAGCGAGTCCCGGCCGTTGGGCGAGGGGACGATCACGAACACGGGCTGGCCCTGGTCGATCAGCGCGATCGGCCCGTGCTTTAGCTCACCGGCGGCGAAGCCCTCCGCGTGGATGTACGCGATCTCCTTGAGCTTCAGGGCGCCCTCCATGGCCACGGGGAAGCCCACGTGACGACCCAGGAACAGCACGGATTCGGCGTCCTTCATCCCGGTCGCGAGTTCCTTGACCTGCGGCTCCACCTCGTCCAGCACGCGCTGGATCTTGGCGGGCATGGCCTCAAGCTCGGCCAGCATGGTGGAGATCTCGTCCTTGAACTTGTTGCCGCGCAACTGGGCCAGGTACAGGCCCAGCAGGTACGCCGCGGTGATCTGGGCGAGGAACGCCTTGGTGGAGGCCACCGCGATCTCGGGACCCGCGTGCGTGTAGAGCACGGCGTCCGCCTCGCGCGGGATTGTGGAACCGTTCGTGTTGCAGATCGCCACGACCTTGGCGCCCTGTTCCTGCGCGTGACGCACGGCCATGAGGGTGTCCATGGTCTCGCCGGACTGGGAGACCGCGACCACCAGGGTCTTCTCGTTCACGATCGGATCGCGGTAGCGGAACTCGTGCGCGAGCTCCACCTCGGTGGGGATCCGGCACCAGTGCTCGATCGCGTAGCGCGCGACCTGCCCGGCGTATGCTGCGGTACCGCATGCGATCACCACGATCTTGTCGATCGAGCGCAGCACGGTCTCGTCGATCTTGATCTCGTCCAGCGTGAGCCGGCCGTTCTCGTCCAGGCGGCCCAGCAGGGTGTCGCCCACGGCGGCGGGCTGGTCGTGGATCTCCTTCTCCATGAAGGACGGGTAGCCGTCCTTCTCCGCGGCGGCGGCGTCCCACTCGATGTCGAAGGGCTTGCCCTCGGCGGCGTTGCCGTGGAAGTCCACGATCGTGTAGTCGTCCGCGGTGATGGTCACGATCTGGTCCTGGCCCATCTCCACGGCCCGCTTGGTGTAGTCGATGAAACCGGAGACGTCCGAGCCCAGGAAGTTCTCGCCGTCGCCCAGCCCGATCACGAGCGGCGAGTTGCGGCGCGCAGCGACCACGCGGTCCGGGTGGTCCGCGTGCACGGCCAGCAGCGTGAACGCGCCCTCGAGGCGGCGACACGTGTCCTGCATGGCCACGGTGAGGTCCTTCTCGTCCGCGCCCTGCGCGTTGTACGTGCGGGCCAGCAGCACCGCGGCGACCTCGGTGTCCGTCTCGGACGTGAAACTCTCGCCCTGGGCGCTGAGTTCGCGCTTGATCTCGCTGAAGTTCTCGATGATCCCGTTGTGGATCATGGCCAGCTTGCCGCCGTCGACCACGTGGGGGTGCGCGTTGACGTCGGAGGGGCCTCCGTGGGTGGCCCAGCGGGTGTGGCCGATCCCGATGTTCGATTCCGGCAGGGGGTGCGCTTCGAGCTCACCGATCAGGTTGCTCAGCTTCCCGGCCTTCTTGCGGTACTCCACCGCACCGTCGGCGATCACTGCGACGCCCGCGGAGTCGTACCCGCGGTATTCCAGTCGACGAAGCCCCTCGAGGATCACCTCGAGCGCACCGTGCTGTCGCCCGTCAGCACGGTTCGAGCCCACATATCCCACAATTCCACACATGAAAAATACTGTACCGGAAACGCTACGCGCCCTAATGCCTTGCGGGAGGGGGCCCGGGCCTACACTGGTCCGAGCATGAGCACACAGCCCATAACCCACCGCGTCTCCCCTTTCGTGGAGTTGGATCGTCAGACCTGGTCCAGGCTTTCGCACGAGATCGACGTCCCGCTCACCGCGCAGGAGATCGAGAACCTGCGCGGTCTCGGTGACCGGTTGGACGTGGACGAGGTCCGCGAGGTCTATCTGCCCCTTTCGCGGTTGCTCACGCTGTACGACATGTCCTCCACGCAGCTCAATGCCGCCACCAACTCGTTCCTGGGCGAGCATCACGCGCGCACCCCGTTCGTGATCGGGATCGCCGGGTCCGTGGCGGCGGGTAAGTCCACCACGGCCCGCTTGCTGCGCGAGATGCTGGCCCGCTGGCCGTCCACCCCGAACGTGCAGCTCGTGACCACAGACGGTTTCCTCTACCCCAACGCCGAACTACGACGGCGTGGACTCATGGACCGCAAAGGCTTCCCCGAGTCCTACGACCGGCGCGGGCTGCTGCGCTTCGTCTCCGAGATCAAGTCCGGCGCCCCCGAGGTGCATGCCCCCAAGTACTCCCACGTCACCTACGACATCCTCCCGGACGAGGAAGTGGTAGTGACCCGCCCCGACGTCGTGATCGTGGAAGGCCTGAACGTGCTCGCGCCCGCGAAGCTGGAGAGCGGCAAACGCACCGCGCTCGCGCTGAGCGATTTCTTCGACTTCAGCATCTATGTGGACGCCCGCACCCAGGACATCGAACGCTGGTACGTGGAGCGCTTCCAGGCCCTGCGCTCCTCCGCGTTCTCGGACCCCGAGTCCTACTTCCACCGCTACGCGGACCTCACGGACGAGCAGGCACAGGACGTGGCCACGGACATCTGGCGGCGGATCAACGAACCTAACTTGGAGCAGAACGTGCGCCCCACACGCGGCCGCGCCCGGCTGATCCTCTCCAAAGACCACGATCACAAGATCCGCAGGGTGCTGCTGCGAAAGAACTGATATTTTAGGCCCGTTTTCACTGTACGATGAGCGCCATGCTCAGTGGTTTCAAAGAATTCATCATGAAGGGCAACGTGATGGATCTGGCCGTTGCCGTGATCATCGGCGCCGCCTTCTCCAAGATCGTCAATGCTCTCGTCGAGAACGTCCTCATGCCCGCCATCTCGGGACTCGTCGGTTCGCCCAACTTCGACAATTTCGCCGCCGTCACGTTCAACGGCAACCAGGTCAAGTTCGGTGTGCTGCTGACCGCGATCGTGAACTTCCTGCTCATCGCCGCCGCCGTGTACTTCTGCATCGTGCTGCCCATGAACAAGATGATCGAACGCCGCAACCGCCGGCTGGGCATCGAGCCCACCGAGGAGCCGGCCGATCCCAACACCGTGCTGCTCACCGAGATCCGCGACGCGCTCACCGGGCACAACGCCGACGCGCTGCGCACGGACGGCACGCAGACCGGCCTCTCGGGACAGCCCGGTACCACCGGAGGAACGATCCGCTGACCCCCACCACCCCTTCGACGTCAGGAAACGGCGAGGCCCCGCACCACTTCCGGGGGGGGGCCTCGCCGTTGGTCCGTTCGGTGACGCTACAGGCTGAGGTGCTGTTCCACCACGGACACGAGCTCTTCCGCCTCGAGCTGGGCGATGTCCTGCGAAGCCGCCTCCACCATGACCCGTACCACGGGTTCGGTGCCGGAGGGGCGTAACAGCACCCGGCCCTCGCTGCCGAGCCGCTCCTCCGTGCGGGCGACGGCGTCGAGCACCGGTTCGCTCGTTTTGGCCGCCGCCTTGTCCACGCCCTTGACGTTGATCATCACCTGGGGCATGCGCGTCATGGACTTGGCGAGCTCTTGCAACGGCATGCCCGTCTGAGCCACCCGTGAGGCGAGCATCAGACCCGTGAGCAGACCGTCACCGGTGGTCGCGTAATCCGCCATGATCACGTGCCCCGACTGTTCGCCACCCAGGTTGTAGCCGTTGGCCACCATGGATTCCAGGACGTAGCGGTCCCCCACGGAGGCGCGCACGAGCTGGATCCCGGCCTCGTCCAGTGCCAGTTGCAGACCCAGGTTGCTCATGACCGTGGCCACGAGCGTGTTCTGGTTGAGCCTGCCCGCGTCCTTCATGGCCATGGCCAGGATGCACATGATCTGGTCGCCGTCCACCTCCGTGCCGGTGTGGTCCACGGCCAGGCAGCGATCTGCGTCGCCGTCGTGTGCGATGCCCAGATCCGCGCCCAGCTCACGCACGGCCTGCTTGAGCGGACCCAGGTGGGTGGAGCCCACGCCGTCGTTGATGTTCAGCCCGTCCGGTTCCGCACCGATCACGTGCACCTTGGCACCGGCGCCGCGGAACGCGTCCGGCGAGGCGCCGGACGCCGCGCCGTTCGCGCAGTCGAGCACGATCGACAGCCCGTCCAGACGGTGCGGGATGGCACCGACCAGGTGCAGGATGTAGCGGTCCTCGGCGTCCGACAAGCGGGTCACGCGGCCCACTTCCGCACCCGTGGGGCGGCGGAAATCCTTGGCCTCGTAGACCTCCTGGATAGTGTCCTCGATCGCGTCCGGTAGTTTCTTGCCCCCGTGCGCCAGGAACTTAATGCCGTTGTCCGGCGCGGGGTTGTGGGACGCGGAGATCATTACGCCGAAATCGGCGTCGATGTCCCCCACCAGGTAGGCGGCTGCCGGCGTGGGCAGCATCCCGGCGTCGTAGACGTCCACGCCGGAGCTCGCGAGACCCGCGATCACGGCCGCGCCGAGGAACTCCCCGCTCGCGCGCCCGTCCCGTGCCACGACGGCGGTGGGTCGCTTCCCGGCCTCCGCGTGGCCGTGGCCCAGGACGATCGCCGCCGCCTGGGACAGCTCCATGGCAAGTTCTGCTGTGAGGAGGCCGTTCGCGAGACCGCGAACGCCGTCCGTTCCAAAGATTCTAGACATCGAGAGTCATCTTACGACCAACGCCCGCGCAAACCCTGCGCATTCGACTCAGCCCTTCCCAGGCCGGACCACCGGGAAACCGTCCGGGTTCTCGTTGCTGTCCTCCGTGAGATCCGCCGCCCCACCCACGATCTTGGTGTCCGGCGTGCCCACCACGGAGTGGTCCTTGTTGGGGTAGTCGAACTGCGTGAGGACGTAGCGCATGGCCTCGAGCCGCGCGCGTTTCTTGTCATTGGACTTGATCACGGTCCACGGGGCGTCCCCCGTGTCCGTGTAGAAGAACATGGCCTCCTTGGCCTCCGTGTAGTCGTCCCACTTGTCCAGGGATGCCACGTCCGTGGGCGAGAGCTTCCACTGCCGCACCGGGTCCGTCCGGCGGGACTGGAACCGCGCGAGCTGCTCCGCGCGCGTCACGGAGAACCAGAATTTGATCAGGTGCGTGTCCGAGTTCACGAGCATCCGTTCGAACTCCGGCGCCTGACGCATGAACTCGTAATACTGCTGGGACGTGCAGTAGCCCATAACCCGTTCCACACCCGCCCGGTTGTACCACGAGCGGTCCATCAGCACGATCTCTCCACCGGACGGCAGGTGCTTGACGTAGCGCTGGAAGTACCATTGCGTCTGCTCGATGTCCGTGGGCTTCTCGAGCGCCACGACCCGCGCACCACGGGGGTTCAGGTGCTCCGTGAACCGCTTGATCGCCCCGCCCTTGCCCGCGGCGTCCCGGCCCTCGAAGATGATGAGCAGCTTCTGGCCGGTCTCCTTGATCCACAACTGCAGCTTGAGCAGTTCGATCTGCAGGGCCCGCTTGGTGCGCTCGTAGTCCTTGCGAGGCAGCTTCTCGTCGTACGGGTAGCCCAGTTTCCACGCGGTGGACGGTTCCGCCCCGCTCGCGTCGCTGAGTTTCTTCCCGAGCTCCGCGATCTCGTCGAGTTCGGCCGCGTAGTCCTCCACCACGGAGACCCGGTGCTGTTCCTTCTTGAGGGCCTCGTCCACCGCCACCCGCTGCTCTGTGCGCTGTTCCGTCTCGGCCTGCTGCTCCTCGACGACGGCGTTCCCCGACTTCTGCTCCGACTGCTTGCTCATACGGGCCCTCTCTCGACGGTACGGCGGGAGCGACCTCGCTCCACACCTTCATGTTACGTCCGTCACCGCGGCAGGTGGCCGCATGGCAACGCCCGGGCAACGAAACAGGGTCCCGTTCCCCGGCCGAAACCGAGGAACGGGACCCTGCACGAAAACGCCCGGCCGAGGCTTGGGCTGCTTCGTTTTAGCGCTTGGAGTACTGCGGAGCCTTGCGGGCCTTCTTGAGGCCTGCCTTCTTGCGCTCGATGACGCGGGCGTCACGGGTCAGGAAGCCGGCCTTCTTGAGGGCGGGGCGGTTGTGCTCGGCGTCGATCTCGTTGAGCGCGCGGGCCACGCCGAGGCGCAGCGCACCGGCCTGGCCGGAGGGGCCACCGCCGCTGATGCGGGCGATGACGTCGTACGCGCCCTGCAGTTCGAGCAGGCGGAAGGGGTCGTTGACCTCCTGCTGGTGCAGCTTGTTGGGGAAGTACTCCTCGAGGCTGCGACCGTTGACGCTCCACTGCCCGGAACCGGGGACCACGCGCACGCGGGCGATGGCCTGCTTGCGGCGGCCCACGGCCTGGCCGGAAACGGTCAGGGCGGGGCGGTCGGACAGGGCGGCACCGGCGACGGGCTCGGTGGACTCGGAGGTGTAGCTGGTCAGCTCCACGTCCTCGGTGATCTGCTCTTCAGTGTTCTGAGCCACGATTCTCCTTATGTGTTATTCGTTGGCCCGAATTACTGGGCGACCTGGGTGAATTCGTAGGGCTTGGGCTGCTGAGCCTGGTGCGGGTGCTCCGCACCGGCGTAGACCTTCAGCTTGGACAGTTGCTGAGCGGCCAGCTTGTTCTTGGGCAGCATGCCCTTGACGGCCTTCTCCACGGCGCGCGTGGGGTTCTTCTCGAGCAACTCGGCGTAGCTGGTGGACTTGAGCCCACCCGGGTAGCCGGAGTGACGGTAGGCGCGCTTCTTCTCGAGCTTGGCACCCGTGAGGGCGACCTTTTCCGCGTTGATGATGATGACGAAATCGCCGGTGTCCACGTGGGGAGCGAAGGTCGGCTTGTGCTTCCCGCGCAGCAGTGTTGCGGTCTGGCTGGCAAGACGACCCAGGACGACGTCGGTGGCGTCGATGACGTGCCACTGACGCTGGACGTCACCGGGCTTCGGAGTGTACGTACGCACGTTGATCTGCCTTCGTTTGTCTGCTGATGACACGAATGCTCGTGTCCGATGGTTCCGCTGTGCTTCGGGGCCCGGGTGAGATCCGGGCGGCATCCGTGCGTCCACAACCCGGTGCACCGCACGGCCCTGCGCTCTGCAACATGAGCGACCGATGCGGGTACACGTGAACCGGGGCAGAACACGCACAACAGCATTCCATATTACCGGATCACCGCCCGCCCCGCCAGTCGTGGGGCGCTATTCGTCGTGTTGGGCGGGGCGCCGAGCGCGCGTGAGCCGGGCGCGTTCGGCGAGCTGGGACTGGTCGGGATAGCGCACGGCATCAAGGACGAGACCGTGCGCGGGTGCCATGAGGACGTTCGCGTCCCGGACCCGGGCGCGCAGCCGCTGACCCGGCCACGCGGCGTCGTACCGCCCCTCCCCCACGCGGACCACCGCGCCCACAATGCAGCGCACCATGTGGTGGCAGAAGGCATCCGCCTGCAGGGCGATTATGATCATGCCGCTCTCGTCGCGGTGCACGCCCGCGCGCTGCAGGTCGCGGATCGTGGTGGCGCCCTCGCGGGGTTTGCAGAAGCTCAGGAAGTCGTGCAGCCCCAGCAGTTCGCGCACGGCCCGGTCCATCGCGGGCACGTCGAGGTGCCAGGGGACCCACCACGAGAACGTGCGCGTCAGGGGGTCGTGGCCGGTCACGGCGTCCGCCACGCGGTACGTGTAGCCGCGGGAGAGCGCGGAGAACCGGGCGTCGAAGCCCTCGGGGGCCACGGCGACGTCGCGCACCACGATCGCACCCACGGCGGGGTCCCAGCCGTGGGCCGCACGGTCCTTACCCAGGACCCGGTTGAGGGCGCCGTTGAGCTTGCGCGTGAGCCCCGCGGCGGCGGCATCGCGGGCCGCGACGTCCTGCACGTCGGCGGGACCGCCTGCGCTGAGATCGCCGGTGTCGGCATCACTTGCCAGGGGCCCGCGGGGACGCGAGCACGCGAACCGGGCCCACAACGGCGCGGGAACGTCCACGTGGACGGTCTGCCGACGCGCATGCACACCCGTGTCCGTGCGCCCGGCCACGACCGTGGCGCACGGCGCGCGGAAGATCAGCTCGAGCGCGTCCTCGAGCGCGCCCTGCACGCTCGGCAGCCCGGGTTGCCGGGCCCAGCCCTTGAACGGGGCGCCGTCGTAGCCCAGTTCCACCCGCAGTCTGAGGGTCTCCCCCGTCATCTGTGCGTTCCTCCCGAGGACGACGACGCCGCCGCAGGAACCTGCGGCGGCGTCGTGACGGTCGTGCTACTCAGAAGTCCCGATCACTCGGAGATCTTCTGGGCGGCGGCACCGCCGGCGGGCTACA
>NZ_LZMM01000078.1:0-24075 GCF_001665945.1 Kocuria sp. ICS0012
GGTGGGCATTGCTTTCTTCCCAAAAAAACACGCTGGTCAACCCCCCAAGAAGTAATTCCCGCGCGGCCGGGTTCCACATCCGGGACCCGGCCCTGTCCGACGACGGCCCCCCCCCCCCGGGGGGGGGGGGGGGGCGACGTCGTACCGGGAGAAGGCGGACCCTAGTGCCGCAGGTCCTTGGCCTTGGTCTCGGGCAGGATGGAGGCAACCACGGTGGAGACCACCAGCAGCAGGCCCATGTGCAGCGAGAACATGCCCGCCGAGTACTGCGTGCTGATCCAGTTCTGCAGGTACGGGGCGGGGCCGCCGAAGATGGCCACGGCTACCGCGTACGGGAAGGCCACGCCCACGGTGCGTACGCTCGTGGCGGGCAGGAACAGGGAGAGGAACATCTGGCCCACCATGGCGTTGAGCGGGAAGAACAGCAGCAGCGGCACCAGATTGCCGATGATCAGCGACGGACGCCGGCCCCAGATGTCGGAGAGCTTGCCCCACAACGGCAGGGAATGATCAGGACCACGTTGGCCAACAGGCTCGCCTGCAGGGCGGTGGCCTGGGGGTTGAAGATCTCACACGCGCAGTAGATGGAGAACGTTGCGTAGATGCTTCAGTCGTACCACTCGAGCGCGTTGCCGATACCGGCGTGGATGAGTGTTTTCCTGGAGGAGACCGCCGGGCCGCCGAGGTTGGTCTCGGTGGCTATCTCAGAGGAAGCAGCGGAAGTAGACATGTCGTGCATCCTGAGAGGTGAGGGCGGGTCAGATCAGCCCTGTCAAGTCGTCACTGCGGGCAACAGTCATGCAGCGTGCTAGCCGCTCTGCATGATGTGATACAAATAACCAACTGTATGACATAAATTTCTACAATTTTGGGTTGCTTGAATCGATCTTATTTCAACTCGGGTGTCCGAACGTCTCGGTTACGACTTGGCACCGGACGGTCCTCGCACTCATCATGGGGCGTTGGGAGCCGCGGTCGGGCCCGGGAGTACGTCCGTCCCACGGGTCGCATGCCGCCATCCTGGGACGGCTGAACGGCACCGCCCGCGCCGCCACCCGTGCCACGAGCCCAGGAAACAGAGGACCCATGCTGAGCAACGGCCACATCAAGAGCGAGCTCTCCCCCCAGGATCAGGAACTGATCAGTTTGCTGCAGTGGGCGCCGCGCATCACGTGGGGGGAGGCGGCCGAGATCCTGGGCGCGCACGCCACCACGCTCGCCGGCCGGTGGGAGAAGCTGGAACGTTCGGGCATCGCGTGGATCACGGCGCAGGTCAACCTCTCGGACACCCGCAACCAGCTCAGCTTCATCGAGATCTCGTGCGATCCGGGGGGCTGGGCTCACGTGGTGGACACTTTCACCGCGATGCCCGAGGTAATCTCCGTGGAGGCGTTCGCGCCGTCCCCGGACCTGGGGTTGACCGTGCTCAGTCACGACCTGGAATCGCTGTCCCGTTTCGTGGAGGGACAGATCTCGCAGGTGCCGGGCGTGGCCAAGGTGCAGCTCATGCTCTCGTCACGCCTGCACCGAGCGGGCGACAAGTGGCGACTGGACCAGCTCAGCGACGAGCAGCGTGCCGCGGCCCAGGCGTGGACCTCCGCCGAACAGGCCGCCCTGCCCACCTCAACCACCGCGCTCGGGGAGGACCAGCGCCCGGTGATCGAGGCCCTCATGCGTGACGGCCGCGCGAGCGCCGCGGAGATCGCCCGCAGCACGGGGCTGCACCCGGCTACGGCCCGGCGCTACCTGCAGAAGGTCCTGGCCTCCGGGCTGTTGAGCATCCGCTGCGACCTGGTGCAGGGGCTCTCGTCCTCCCCTGTGACCGCGCAGTGGTTCATGCGTTTGAATGCTTATCGGCACGAGGACGCGGCCGAGGCACTCGCGAAGGACCCACGCACCCGCGTGGTCTCTTCCATCACGGGGCGCTCCAACATGATGGTGGTCATGTGGCTCTCCTCCGTGGGGGAGATCATCGAGGCCGAGCAGGCCATCCAGAGTCTCGTCTCGGACGTGGAGATCCAGGAATCGGTGATCTCCCTGCGCCCGCTCAAGCGCATGGGCTGGGTCCTGGAGAACGAACGTAACGCCACCAGGACCTTCGTGGCCCCTCACCTGCACCTGAGCTGAGCGCGCGGTCGGTCTGCGCGGTCGCGGGGTACGACGCCGCAGGGTCGCCCGCCCGGACGACGTCGCCCGGGGACGCACGCGGGCGACGTCGCCCGTGGGACGTGGGTGAGCGTCGTCGTTGTGCCCCGCGCTGTCAGTCCGCGCGCTGGTAGCGGATCTGGGCGCCCACCACGGTGGCCTCGACCACGGTGTCCTTCACGACCTCGGCGTCCTCGGAGAAGATGTCGCGGTCCACGCTCACGAAGTCCGCGAGCATCCCCGGGGCCAGGCAGCCCTTGAGGTTCTCCTCGTAGGACGCGCGGGCCACCGCGTGGGTGTAGTAGTACACGGTCTCGGCGCGCGGGAGCCGCTCGTGGGGCTGCCACCCGCCCTCGGGCGCGCCGTCCCGTGTGCGGGTGATGGCCGCGTGGATGCCCTGGAACGGGTTGGGGTCCTCTACGGGGCCGTCGGAACCGAACACGAGCTCGACGCCGGCCTCGCGCAGACTGTTCCACCCGTAGGCTACGAGGTCGCGCTCGGACAGGAAGTCGTTCATGGGGATGTCCGCCGTGCAGTGCATGGGCTGCATGGACGCGGTGACTCCCAGCTCACGGAACCGGGGGACGTCCGAGCGCTTCATGTACTGGGCGTGCTCCACGCGCTGGCGCAGGCCGAAGACCCGGGCGATCGACTGACTCTTGGCGAACGCGTCCAGCACCTCCGTGGTGGCCTGGTCACCGATCGCGTGGACGGCCGTGGCGATCCCGGCGGACGCCGCCAGACCGATCCAGTGCTCGAGCTCGTGCGGGGACGTGACCGTCATGCCGTGGTTCTCGGTGCCCGGCCACGCCTCGGACATGTGGCACGTGTGCGAGCCCAGGGCGCCGTCCGCGAAGAGCTTGAGCGGGCCGATCGAGATCCACTCGTCCCCGGAGGCCGTGCGGATCCCGCGCCGGATGAAGTCGTGGACCTGTTCCTGGTGCAGCACCTTGTGGATGCGGATGTCCAGCTCGCCGCGTTCGCGCAGCTTCTGGTACGCGTACAGGCAGTCCGCGCCGTCGATGTCGTGGATGGATGTGATGCCCCGCTTGAGCAGCTCACGCTGACCCAGGGGCAGGTAGTCGTCGATGTTGCCGGAGACGTCCGACTGCATGAGCCCGTCCCGGATGGGGATGGCCGCAGCCTCCCGGATCACGCCGGTGAGCTCACCGTGCTCGTCCCGCACGAACTCGCCGCCGTCAGGGTCCTTGACGTTCCGGTCCAGGCCCAGCTCCTGCAGCGCCTTGGAGTTCAACCACAGGGTGTGCCAGTCCAGGGACCCCAGGGCCACGGGGATGTCCGGGGCCACGGTGTCCAGCGCGTGGCGGTCCGGCAGCTCGGGGACGTCCCACGCGTTGACGTTCCACTGCCCGCCGAAGATCCACGTGATGGACTCGTCCGCCATGCCTCGCTCCACGAACGGGCGTAGCACCTCGAGCGCGGACTCCAGGGACGTGCAGTGGCGCATGTCCGGCTCGATGAGGGAGCGGGAGTACATGGCCGAGTGGATGTGGCCGTCGCCCATGCCTGGGAGCACGTAGGTGCCGCCGAGATCGGTACGTTCGGTGCCGAGCGGCGCGAGGTCCTTGAGCCGCTGGTAGTCGCCCACGGCCACGATGCGGTCGTCGGAGGTCAGGATGGCGTCCGGATGGGGCATGTCGTGGGAGTGCCACTGGGCCTGGGGAGTCCATCCGGTGGCCGGATTCATGGCGTGCACCGTGGCGTTGTGGAAGAGGCGGAACATGGAACGGGCTCCTAACGGCCGGCCCCGGCGCCGACACAGTTGTGTGATGGTGCGCCGACCCCCGCGACGGCGCCCCCACGAAGCGGGGTGCAAGGATCGGGCAACCGCGGTCCTCGATCCATCAGTCTAGGTCGCAGCGGATACGGCCCGGCAGAACGACGGCGCCGGGCCACAGAATTGTTGACACCGGCGCCGTGGCGTTCGGGCGAACCGATCAGGCGTTCATGGCCTTCTTCAGGGTGGTGGTGAAGATCTCCGCACCCTTGTCGATGCCCTCCATGCACAGGTCGTAGGAGTCCACGTCCTGCGGCAGGGTGATCCACGAGTAGAAGCCGCCCTCGGGGCGGGTCCAGGTCACACCGTCGGGCATGTGCTCGTCGAACGCGTCCATCAGGGTCTGGGCCCATTTGCCGTACAGCACGCGGTACTCGTCCAGCACGGAACGCCAGTCGTACTTCTCGAGGCACCCGGCGACCACTTCCTGAGCGAAGGCCGAGGGACTGAGCACAGGGGCCTCGCTCTGCAGACACAGGATCGTGGCGAGCGAATCGGGGGCCACGGTCCAGCCCACGCGCAGACCCGGCGTGAACATCTTGGACGCCGAGCCCAGGTAGACCACGTTCTCGTCGTCCGCGCGCATGGCACGGGCAGTCTGACCCTCGAAGCCCAGCAGGCGATAGGGGTTGTCCTCCGCGATCAGCACGGGGTGCGCGGCGCGGACCTCACAGATCCGGTCGCGGCGCTGCTGCGGCATCATGGTCCCGCCCGCGTTCTGGAAACTCGGGATGGTGTACAGGAACTTGATGCCCCGGTCCTGGGACTCGAGCTCCTCGATGGTCTCCTCGAGTTCGTCCGGGGTCAGCCCCTCGTGGTCGATCGCCACGTGGACGACCTCCGCCTGGGCGCCCGCGAACACGGCCATGGCGCCCGAGTAGGAAGGCGCTTCCGCGAGGATGACGTACCCCCGGATCGATCATCACGCGGGCGAGGGTGTCCAGACCGTTCTGGGAACCGGTGGTCACGAGCGCGTTCTCACGCGTGAACGCCACGCTGTACGCGTGCGCCCGCTCGCTGCGCAACCTCGCGGCCCACGGTCAGGCGCGCGGCGTGTCCTTCAAGCTGCCCGACGCTCCCGTGACCAACTACGTGTGCCTCGCGTTCCTGATCCTGCTGAGCCTGTACATCATGTTCGACATGACCAACCCGCACTGGTACTACAGCCTCATCGCGGGCATCGTGATCCTCGTGGGCACCGACATCGGCTACGAGATCTCCACGCGTCACGTGGCCAAGCACGGCCTGTCCGAGCTGGGGCGCTCGCACCCGTCCGAGCACGACAAGACCGGCACCGACGTGCGCTGAGCGACGTCGCCCGCGGCACCCCGCGCCGTCGGCGCCGAACACCGCGCCCTGCCGCTATGGTGGGGGTCCGAGTGAACTGAGCAGTCGAACGACGAGGGACGCCATGGACAACGTGAACAACTTGCCGTCCGCCACCGTGGACGAGATCCCGGCGGGCGCACCCATCCTGGACGTGCGCGAACAGGACGAGTGGGATGCCGGGCACATCGACGGTGCCCAGCACCTGCCGCTGTCGCAGCTCGCGGAGCGCACGGACGAGGTCCCGCTGGACCAGGACGTCTACGTGATCTGCCGTTCCGGCGGCCGCTCGCTGCGCGCCACCGCGTACCTCGCGCAGTACGGGTACGACCCCGTCAACGTGGTGGGCGGCATGGGCGCGTGGGCGGACGCGGAGAAGCCCATCGTGTCCGAGACCGGGGAAACGGCGCGCGTTCTGTGAACGCAGCACTGTCCGGCGTGGCCTCGGGTCCTGTGGGCCCGGGGCCATGCGCTCGTGAGTACGCCTTCCTGGGCCCCGAGGGCACGTTCACCGAGGCGGCACTGAGGCAGGTCCCGGGGGTCGACGACGCCGCGTGCACCCCCATGAGCTCCGTCCCGGCCGCGCTCGCGGCCGTTCGAGAGGAACGTGTGGACGCCGCCGTGGTGCCCATCGAGAACTCGGTGGAGGGCGGCGTGACCGCCACGCTCGACGACGTCTCCTTCGGTGCCGAACTGCGGATCCTGCGCGAGATCCTGGTGCCCATCCAGTTCGTCCTCGTGGCCCCGCCGGGCGTGAGCCTGTCCGACGTCCACGCCGTGGCGACCCACAGTCACGCCTGGGCGCAGATCCGCGGCTGGGTCGAGCAGAACCTCCCAGGCGTGAGCTACGTCCCCGCGTCCTCCACGGCGGCCTCGGCCATGGACATGTTGGACGGCACGGGCGGGGTGAGCACCGAGGGCCTGGGCTACGACGCCGGCGTGTGTTCCCCCGTGGTCGTGCAGCGCCACCCCGAGCTGAGCGTGCTGGCCGAGGACATCGGGGACAACGAGCACGCGGTCACGCGTTTCGTGCTCGTGGCCCGCCCAGATACACCCATGCCCGAGCCCACCGGGGCGGACAAGACGTCCCTGGTGATCCCGCTGTGGGAGGACCGTCCCGGGGCGCTGCTGGAGATCCTCGAGCAGTTCGCCACGCGCGGGGTCAACCTGACCCGCATCGAGTCCCGCCCCACGGGCACCCACCTGGGCGACTACTTCTTCTCGGTGGACATCGACGGCCACATCCGGGAGGACCGGGTCTCCGAAGCCCTCATGGGTGTGCGCCGGATCTGCCCCCGCACCCGATTCCTCGGGTCCTACCCCCGCGCCGACGGGCGCGCGGTCCACGTGGCCAAGCACTACAGCGACGCCGCCTTCATCCAGGCCCGTTCGTGGGTCAACAACCTGAAAGGACATTGACGTCCATGGAGATCGAGGGCTGGAGCCAGACACTGACAGCCGGGCCGTTGCTGCTGATCGCGGTGGCGGCCATCGCGGTGTTGTTGGTGCTGATCATCACATTCCGCGTGCACGCCTTCCTCGCGCTGATCATCATCTCGGCGCTCACGGCGTTCGCCACGGGCATCCCCACCTCCCAGGTGGTGCCCGTCCTGCTCTACGGCTTCGGTAACACGCTCGCCAGCGTGGCGCTGCTCGTGGGGCTGGGAGCCATGCTGGGCCGCTTGCTCGAGACCTCGGGCGGCGCCCAGGTGCTCGCGGACCGGCTCATCCGCGCGTTCGGGGAGAAGCGCGCACCGCTGGCCCTGGGCGTGGCCTCCCTACTGTTCGGCTTCCCCATCTTCTTCGACGCCGGTCTGGTGGTCATGCTGCCCGTGGTCTTCTCGGTCGCACGCCGACTGGGCGGCAGCGTGCTCACGTACGCGCTGCCCGCCGTGGGCGCGTTCTCCGTGATGCACGTGTTCCTGCCGCCCCACCCGGGTCCGGTCACCGCCGCCACGTTCTTCGAGGCGAACGTGGGCTACATCATCCTGGTGGGCCTGATCTGCGCGATCCCCACGTGGTACGTCTCCTCCTACCTGTTCGGCAAGTTCTCGGGGCGCCGGATCAAGCTCCCGGTCCCCGCGATCCTGGGCCAGGCCGAGGACGTCCGCAACCCTCCTGCGGTGGGCACCGTGGTGGCCATGCTGCTGCTGCCCATGCTGCTGATCTTCCTCAACACCGGCCTGGGCACGCTCGCCAAGTCCGGAGCGGTCTCCGAGGAGACCTCGTCCCAGGCGTGGTTCGAGCTGCTGCGCGCGATCGGTGAGACGCCCATCGCCCTGACGCTCACGCTCATCATCGCCGCGCTGACCATCGGCAAGGCCCGAGGGGTGAGCGGTTCCGCGATCGAGAAGACGTTCGAGTCCGCCCTGGGCCCCGTGTGCTCGGTCATCCTGATCACCGGCGCCGGCGGCATGTTCGGCGGTGTGCTGCGCACCTCCGGGATCGGCAACGCCCTCGAGGACGTGCTCGCGGACCTGGGCATCCCCCTGATCATCGCGGGCTTCCTGATCGCCGCGGTCATGCGCGTGGCGCAGGGTTCCGCCACGGTCGCGCTGACCACGGCCGCGGGTCTGATCGCCCCGGCGGTGCTGGCCGCCGACTACAACGTGGTGCAGCTCGCGGCCATGGTCGTGGCCGTGGCCGCCGGTTCCGTGGTGCTCTCCCACGTCAACGACTCCGGGTTCTGGCTGGTGGGCCGGTTCCTGGAGATGGACGTGCGCACCACGTTCAAGACCTGGACGGTGCTCGAGACCATCATTGGTGTGCTGGGTTTCGCGATCGCCGCGGTGATCTTCGGACTCGCAGGCGCGGTCTGAGCCGGCGCGGTGCGTGGCGCCTGTGCAGGGCGTGGCGCCCGTGCGGCACATGATGCCCGCGCGGCGTCGTCGGCCCTGAGGCCCGCATGAACGAACGGCCCGGTCCCTCCGAGAGGAGGGACCGGGCCGTTCGCGTGCGGATCAGTCGGCCTGGGTCGGTGGCACGCGGACCTGCAGGGACTTGTGGTGCATGGTGGTCTCGAACGCCTTGATCCGCCCCAGGGGATCGCCGTCCACCTGGTACTCGATGGGTTCGTGGAACTCCACCCGGACCTTCTTGCCGCTGCGGTAGTCGATCACGGGCAGCTCGTGGCGGTGGCGGAACGCGACCTTGGCAACCATGCCCAGCCAGCCCACGAGCGAGCGCGGGGTCATCACCACGAGGTCCAGCACGCCGTCGTCGATCTTGGCCTCCGGCACCAGGATCAACCCGGCGGTGAGTTCGCCGCAGTTGCACACCATCACGGAGCGCACGAGCTTGGACTCCCAGGGGCCGTCGTCGATGCTGTAGCGCGCCCAGCGGGGCCGGTTGAATAGGTGCCGGAAGCCGGCTTCGCCGTAGGCGGCCCACCCCACGAGGTCCTTGAGGTCGTCCTTGGTGTCGGCCATGATCTGGGCGTCGAAACCCGCGCCGCCCATGACCAGGAAGCGGTGGTCCTCGGTGCGGTCGTCGTCCGTCTCGAGGTGCACGGCCACAGTGTCGATGGCCTTCTGGGACCCGAACAGCGCCACATCCACGGAGTGGTGCGGGTCCGCGAGGTCCGCCTTGAGGTTGCGCGCCAGCAGGTTGCCGGTGCCCAGCGGCACGAGCCCCAGCGGGATGCCCCCGCCGGCCAGCGACTCGCCCACGGCACGGATGGTGCCGTCACCGCCCGCGGCGAGCACGACGTCCGCGCCCTCCTCGACGGCGCCGCGGGCCATGGAGAACCCGGGATCGTCCACTTCTGTCTCGTAGAAGACGGGATCCGCCCAACCACCCTTGCGGCACGCGATGATCACCGCGTCCCGTGCTGCGTCTGCCTGGGCCTTGATGGGGTTGATCACCACGGCCACTCGCTGGGGTTCCACTGTGTGCTGCGGCACGGGAGTCCCCTTCCTGGATCGTTCGAAAGGCGGCTGTCGGACGCGGCCAGTCTACTGGCGCGCGGGCCGGGCGCCGCCTCCACGTCGGATCGCGCACCCGTGCGTTTCGTTGGATACCCTGGACGGGTGATCGACATCAACGACCTGCGCGCCGACCCTGAGACCTACCGTGCTTCCCAGACCGCCCGGGGGGCGGACGCGGGACTGGTGGACCGCATCCTGGAGGCGGACTCCCGGCGGCGCGGGGCGATCACCGACTTCGAGTCCCTGCGCGCGGAGCAGAACGCGTTCGGCAAGAAGGTGGCCAAGGCCCAGGGTGAGGAGAAGCAGCAGTTGCTCGCCCAGGTCAAGCAGCTCGCCGCGGACGTCAAGGCCGCCCAGGCGGAGGCAGACGCCGCCCAGCTCACCCAGCAGGAGCTCGTGGCCCAGTTCCCCAACCTGATCGTGGAGGGCATCCCATCCGGCGGCGAGGACGACTTCGTCCTGTTGCGCACCGAGGGCACCCCGCGCGACTTCGAGGCCGAGGGCTTCGAACCCCGGGACCACCTGGAGCTGGGGGAGTTGCTGGACGGGATCGACATGGAACGCGGGGCCAAGGTCTCCGGCTCGCGCTTCTACTTTCTCAAACGGGACGTCGCCCGCCTCGAGACGGCCCTGTTGCTCGCGGCCCAGGACCTCGCCCTGGACAACGGGTTCATCCCCATGTCCACGCCCAACCTGGTGCGCCCGGCCATCATGAACGGCACGGGATTCGACGTGGAGCACGACGACGAGATCTACCGCGTGGGCAAGGACGACCTCTACCTCGTGGGCACGTCCGAGGTCGCGCTCGCGGGCTACCACGCGGACGAGATCCTGGACCTCAGCGACGGGCCGCTGCGCTACGCCGGCTGGTCCTCGTGCTACCGCCGCGAGGCCGGTTCCGCGGGCAAGGACACCCGCGGGATCATCCGCGTGCACCAGTTCAACAAACTCGAGATGTTCGTCTACTGCCACCCCGAGGACGCCGCCGCCGAGCATGAGCGGTTGCTCGCGTGGGAGGAGCAGATGTTGCGGGCGTGTGGGCTGAGCTACCGCGTGATCGACACCGCGGCCGGGGACCTCGGGACCTCCGCGGCCCGCAAGTTCGACTGCGAGGCGTGGATCCCCACTCAGGGCAAGTACCGTGAGCTGACCTCCACATCCAACTGCACCACGTACCAGGCGCGCCGGCTCAACATCCGGGAACGCCTGCCTGAGACCACGGACGCCCAGGGCAGGACCAAGAAGGGTGGGACCCGCGCGGTGGCCACGCTCAACGGGACGCTCGCCACGACCCGCTGGCTCGTGGCGATCCTCGAGACTCATCAGCAACAGGACGGCTCCGTGGTCGTCCCCGAGATCTTGCGCCCGTACCTGCGCGGCCAGGAGGTCCTGCGCCCGGTCGGGTGACGCACATCGCCCGGGAACTTCACGCTCCCGTCACCGAGCGGTCCATCGCAAGACATGCATCGATGGTGATGTGACACCATGACTGTCATGACTGATATCCAGGCCGGCATCGATGACCGGCACACCGAGGAGAAGGCGCAGAGTGCTGCAGCGGCGTTCGCGCCCATGAAAATACAGACCCCCCGTTCGAGTTCCTGGACCAGGGAAGAGGGCGTCCGGTACCTCGTGGCGCTGGACGTGGACGGGACCCTCGTGGACCACGACGGCCACATGTCCCGCGGCGTGAAGGACACCCTGCGCGCCGTCGTGGGCGCCGGCCACCACGTGGTGATCGCCACGGGCCGCTCCAAAGGCGCCACGCTGCCCGTGATCCGCCAGGGCCACATCCACTCCGGGTTCGCGGTCTGCTCCAACGGGGGCGTGACCCTGCGATTGGACCCGCAGCTCGAGCAGCGCTACGAGATCACCGACCGCGTGAGCTTCGACCCCTCCAACGCGCTACGGGCGCTGTCCAGCAAGCTGCCCACCGCCAAGTTCGCCCTCGAGGGCGTGGATGGGCAGTTCTACTCGACGGAACGCTTCCAGGACTCGTCCTTCGGGATCGAGGCCGTGGGCGTGGACCTTCAGGAGCTCTCCGAGATGCCCGCGGTGCGGCTCGTGGTCTACAGCGCCACGGACGCCCCCAGGGACTTCGCCCAGGCCATCGAGCAGGCCGGTCTGCACGGCGTCGCCTACTCCGTGGGCTGGTCCTCGTGGCTCGACGTCGCCGCGAACGGCGTCTCCAAGGCCAGCGCTTTGGAGCAGATCCGCAAGCAGCTGGACGTGGACCCCGCGCACACCGTGGCCATGGGGGACGGGCGTAACGACATCGAGATGCTGCAATGGGCCGCGCGCGGTGTGGCCATGGGTCAGGCCCCGGACGAGGTCGAGCAGGTCGCCCGCGAGGTCACCGGCAGCGTGTACGACGACGGCGCCGCGGCCATCCTGCGCACGCTGCTCTGAGCGGGACGTCCGGTTCGGGAAATGCGCGGCGTCGTGGCCGGGTTGCCCGGTGCGGAACTGCGATACTGGAACCGTGTTCGTCCTGACCCTGACCCAGCGTGTGGCGGACGCGTCCCGCCCCGACCCCGCCATGGACCACGAACTGTGTCGGCGCCTGCGTGACGTGCCCGCGCGCGCCCCGTTCCAGCCCATGGCGCCGGGTGAGGTGCGCGGTCTGACCGAGGACGCCCACGCTGCGGTCGCGGCGGCCATGATCGCCGTGCGCGAGGACCGCTATGCGGTGGGCATCGGCGTGGGGGACGTGTTCCTCACGCGCGTGGACCACGAGGACGGCCGCGTGGCCGTGACCGCCGAGGGGCCGGGCATGAACCACGGTCACCTCGCTGCGCAACCGGGCCGTGACACCGAGCGGGCAGCCGTGCGGGTCAGCGCGGTGGACGCGACGGCCGCGGAGCAGGCCCAGGCGGTGCTCAAGCTCGTGGGCCGGATCGTGAGCGAGCGCAGCGAGGCCGAGTGGCGCGTGGTGGACCTGCTGGTCCCCGGAGCCAGAGGTCAGCAGAAGACCGTGGCCCAGCAGCTCGGGATCACACCCCAAGCGGTGTCCAAGGCCGTGGTGCGCTCCCTGTGGAACGAGGAGTGGCAGGCCCGTCCGGCGGCCGCGACGCTGTTGCGCCTGTGCGAGTGAGCCCTGGGCCAATGGGTACCCGCGCTATGGGCGTCCGAGGCGGTGCCCGGTCGGGGAACGGCGGCCGGGTCAGCGGTCGAACACGTCAATGCCCGCTCGTGTGAGCGGGTGGCTGCGGCGTCACCACCACGTGTCCACGGCATAACCCGCGCTCGCGAGGTCCGCTTCCAGGATGGGCAGGCACGGGGACGGCAGCCGCAGTGACCCGGCGATGTCCCGGGCGTCGAAGTACCCGGTGAGCCACGTGAAGGCGGGGTGGTCGGTGGCGAGCGCTTCGCAGCGCGCCATGATGTCCGCGACGTCCGCCTCGGGGGCGAAGACCCAGAAGGACTCGAGGTCCGTGAGCTGGAACAGCCCCACGCCGGTGCCTCCGGGCTCCGGGCGGGCGGGATCACCGGGCCGGTCAGAGGGGTCGCGGGGGACCGCGGGCTCCCCGGAACCCCACGCCCGCGCGGGACTGCGTACCCACCCGCCCGACGCCGCGGGGCCGAGTGCCGGAGCCAGGGGATCGAGTTCCCATCGCGGGGCGCGCACGAGCCAGTCCGGTGCGCTGGGCGGGAACAACGGTCCCCCCGGGGGATCGGGCCAGCGGTCCTGCCACGTGGCCCAGCTGCCCTTGTCCACCCGGTCCCAGAAGGCGTCCGCCCCGAGGTCCACGGAGACTTCCGTGACCGTGCTACGCACGTGCATCCAGTGTTCGGGTGCCGGGTCACCGGGATCCTGCTGGGATTCCGAGGTGTAGGGGCGCGGGACGATGTCCGGGTGCAGGGACGGCTCGGGCGCCGGATCGGTTCCGGCCGCCGACAGCAGCGTGCGCACCTGACCCATGAGGTGCTCGGGGCCCAGGACCTGCGTGGACTCGGTGCCGTGGAAGACGTAGACGTGCCCGTGTTCACGTGCGTGCGGATCGAACACGGGTACCACCTTTCCGAAGCGCAGGGGACCACCGGGTTCTCGCGGCCGCGTCCCGCAGGATCATCCCACCACGGCCCGCCGACAGGCATAAGCGCCCGCGGTTCCGAGGGGCGCGGGATGCGGAGTCACCGGGCGTGACCGTCACCGAGCCGGTGTGCACAGGTGAGGTCCCCGTGCTCGGTGCGCACACCGACCACGGGGACCCCGGGTGGAGGGGGACGGACTCAGTCGTCCTGCTCGGCCTCCGCGGCGCTGTCGTAATGGGACTGCTCGAAGCGCTGCTGGGCCTCCACGATGAGCCGCTCCGCGGCCTCCTTGCCGTCCCAGCCCTCGCCCTTGACCCACTTGTTGGGCTCCAGGTCCTTGTAGCGCTCGAAGAAGTGCTGGATCTCCTTCTGCTTGAACTCGTTGACGTCCTCGAGACCCTGGATCTCGTCGTAGCGCTTGTCCGTGGACACGCACAGGATCTTGGCGTCCCCGCCGGCCTCGTCCGTCATGTTGAACACGGCGATGGGCCGGGCCTCCACGATCACACCGGGGACCACATCCACGTCCAGGATGACCATGGCGTCCAGCGGGTCGCCGTCCTCGCCCAGGGTGTTCTCGAAGTAGCCGTAGTGCGTGGGGTACTGCATGGAGGTGAAGAGTACGCGGTCCAGGCGGAGTCGACCGGTCTCGTGGTCGATCTCGTACTTCACGCGGGAATACCGCGGGATCTCGATGGTGACGTCAAGCTCCATGGTCAAACTCCTCGGGTCGTAGTGCTGTGTGCCGGGCGGTTCGCGCACCCGGGCACCGCGCGGGACAGCGCCGAGCCGCCGCGCGTTCGATCGGATGCTCCCACGATACCGGCCGTGGCCGAGCCGTAGGGCAGCGCCCGCCCATAGCGGTCCGGTGTTCGGTGTACGACGGCGCTCGGTGCGTTGTCCGTGTCGGGCGGGTACGGGAGAATGAGGGCCATGCCCGCACCCCCACCGAGTACCTCCGCGCGTCGCCGCTCCTGGCCCCTCGCGTGTGCACTGCTCGCGCTCGCGGTGCTCGTCGCGGCAACATTCGCCGTGCCAGCGGTCGTCGCGGAGCTACGGCCGGCATGGCAGCACGCGCAGGACGCGGACGACGCCGCGGCGTCGCCCGATCCCGCTGCAGCCGGTCTGGCGGCAGCGTCCGGGACGGTGGATGCCGAGGGCGTGGCGGAGGCCCTGGACGCGGGTCTGACCGGGGCCCCGGGAACCGTGGCAGCCGCCGTGGCGGTGGCGGGGGAGGACACCGTGGTCGCGGGGCGGTCGCAGGAGCGGCCCATGGTGCCGGCGTCGAACCAGAAGGTGCTGACCGCCCTGGCGCTGGCCGCGACCGTGGACCCGTACGAACGACTGGAGACCACCGTGGTCCGGGGGGATCAGCCGCGGAAACTCGTCCTGGTGGCCGGTGGTGACACCCTGCTCGCTCCGGGCGAGGGGCGGGCGGATGCGGTCAACGGTCATGCGGGACTGGGGACGCTCGCGGAACGCACCGCGCAGGCACTGCGACAGGACGATCCCGATGCCGCGGCCTCCGGGCAGTGGACCGTGGAACTGGACACGGACCTGTTCGCCGGACCGGAGCTGAACCCCGCGTGGGAGGGGGAGGACATCGCCGCCGGGGAGATCACCCGTGTGGCGCCCGTGGCCCTGTATTCCCACCGGGTGCCCACCGCGGACGGCGCGGACCCGGGCTCCCGCGGCGAACGGCCCCAGAACCCCGCGGCCGCGGTCACGCGAGAATTCGCGCGCCAGCTCGAACAGCGCCTGGGTGCCGGGGTGAACGTCACCGTGGGAGGCGCCGCGAGTGCCCCGGAGGACGCCGTGGGGCTCGCGCGCGTGGCATCCGCGCCCGTGTCCGAACAGAGTGCCTACATGCTCGCGCACTCGGACAATTCCCTCGCCGAGAGCCTCGCGCGGGTCGCCGCGGTGGCCTCCGGACGTGAGGGCAGCGTGACGGGTGTGCAAGAGCTGATCCCGGCCGCCCTGGCCGAGCACGGGATCGACACCGAGGGCCTGCGGGCCGCGGACGCGAGCGGGATGGCGCAGCAGGACAGGGTCAGCGCCACCACACTCGCCCGCGCGGTGGACACCCTGGTCACGGATCCCCGCTACGGTCCGTACGGCCGGGGGCTACCACTGGCGGGAGCCCAGGGAACGCTCTCGGAGCGCTTCGACGACCCGGCGGAGGCCGCGGCGCGCGGTGTCACCCGGGCCAAGACCGGGACCCTGCTGGACGTCGTGGCGCTGTCCGGGTACGTGCAACGCGCCGACGGCAGCGTGCTCGTGTACTCCCTGGTGCTCAACGGGGTCAGCGGGGACACCACCCGGGCCAAGGACACCGTGGATCGCACGGTGGCCGCGCTCGCGAGATCTGCGTGAGCCGACCACTCGCGGAACGCGCCGTGCCCCGGGAGTTTCCAGCCTCCGCCCATTCGCGTGACCGCCCGGGTGTGATTGAGTGAGCGCATGAGCCAAGAACTGACACGTCGTTCGCTCGTGGACTGGGACGCAGCCGCCCAGATCGCTGCCAAACTGACCCCGCCGGGCCCCACGCCCGGGCCGCGTGAGATGTCCCGCGCCGTGGAGTCCCTGCGCTACTTCGCACATGAATCGGTGCACCACGTCCACGCGATCACGCGTCTGGACGCCGCGGAGAACCTGCGGGACTCCACCGTGCTCGTGGTGGACCGCGCGGGCTGGGCCAAGGCCAACACACAGACGTTCTCCGTGCTCGTCCAGCCCGTCTTCGACCGGTTGCACGCCAAGGACCCCGGCACGTTCGACGCCGCCCTGCGGGGCGTGGCGCCCACGGCCATCGCCGCGGAGATGGGGGCCCTGGTGGGTTTCCTGTCCGCCAAGGTCCTGGGGCAGTACGACCCCTACGCCGGGCTCGTCTCCGAACAGGCGGCCCGTTCCCACCCCGGGGGCCGGCTCATGTTCGTGGCACCCAACGTGTTGTGGACCGAGCACGAACTCAACGTGGCCCCCGAGGACTTCCGGTTGTGGGTGTGCCTGCACGAACAGACCCACCGTGTGCAGTTCGCGGCGGCCCCGTGGCTGCGCGATCACATGCTCGAGCAGATCTCCCGCCTGGGTTCGTTGGATGCCTCCGCGTGGGATCGCCTGCGCGCCGCCGCGGCGTCGATCACGGGCCGCTCCGCCGGCCGCCTGGACGCGGGTCTGGGTCCCATGACCCATCTGCTCACGGACGCCGAACGTGACACGGTCTCCCACGTGACGGCGGTGATGTCCCTGCTCGAGGGTCACGCCAACGCCGTCATGGACGCCGTGGACTCGTCCATCGTGCCCTCCGTGAAGACCATCCGCCGCCGCTTCGACGACCGCTCCGCGACCCACGGCGCCCTGGACCGGTTCATTCGTTCCCTGCTGGGCATGGACGCCAAGATGCGCCAGTACAGCAACGGCCAGAAGTTCGTGGAGTACATCGTGGAGCGTGCGGGCATGGAGCGCTTCAACACGGTGTGGACCTCACCCGAGACCCTGCCCACCGAGGTGGAGATCCACGACCCGCAGGCCTGGATGGATCGCGTCCTGGGCTGAGTCCGGGACGTGCTCTCGGGTTTTCCCCCGGTTGTCTGTGCCAAGATGACCGTGTGAGCTCTGAAAACATCAATCAACAGATCCGGCTGTACGGTCAGCCGCTATCAGAGCGTTTTGGCGCCGTGGTGGGGGTCTACGGTATTACGCAGCGCAGGCTGGCCCAGGTCCTGGGCCTGTCCGCGCCCATGCTCTCCCAACTCATCAGCGGCAGACGCATCAAGATCGGTAACCCTGCGGTCTACGAACGCTTGGTCATGCTCGAGGACAGCGCAGGGTCCTCGGACCAGGAGGCCGTCCTGAACAGGGTGGAGGCATCCCAACCGGTGCTGTCCACGTCACAGATCCGCACGCGGATCACCACGGACACGGATGCCGTGTCCGCGCTCGCCTCGGTGGTTCCGGTGGGGGAACTGGAACGCGCCCTGGTCATGCTCGGTGACACCACCCCTGTGCTGAGCAAGGTCCTGGGGATGGCCGAGGAAACGGCGCAGCGCGCCAGGTCCGCCCAGGACTGACGGGGTGCAGCACGGACGGGCCGGTCGCCTCCATCCCGTGGTCGCCCGCGCCCGGCGTGCGGTGGCCCGCGCCGTCGACCACCTACCCCGTGAGACGTCGGCCGGGGGAGCGGACGCACGTGATCCGATGCGTCCGGACCCCTCGACGACCCCGCGGGAAACAACTACCGAGCACGCGGGGGCGGGCACTGATCCCCGCCCGCCCCTCGTGCTCGTGGCATGCAGCGGTGGCGCCGATTCCCTCGCGCTCGCCGCAGCGACTGCGCACCTCGCGCGGCGCGGCCGCGTGCGGGTGGGCGCCGTCGTGGTGGACCACGGACTTCAGGAGGGCTCGGCCGAGGTGGCCCGTGACGCGGCGCGCACCGTGCGGGAGCTCGGCCTCGAGCCCGTCGCGGTCGAGCGGGTCACGGTGGTGCGCGAGCACCACGGCCCCGAGATGGCCGCGCGCCTCGCCCGCTACGGCGCCCTCAGCGACGTCGCGCGCCGAACCGGCGCTGCCGCCGTCCTGCTCGGACACACACGGGACGACCAGGCGGAGACCGTGTTGCTGGGCCTCGCCCGGGGCTCGGGAACGCGCTCGCTGTCCGGGATGCCCGAGCGGCATCATGTCGACGACGTGCTGTACCTGCGTCCGTTCCTCAACGTCACGCGCGCCGAGACCGAGACGGTGTGCGCGGCCGAGGGGCTGTCGCCATGGCACGATCCCACCAACGCGGACACTGCACTGACCCGCGCACGCGTGCGCCACGAGGTCCTGCCCTATCTCGAGTCCCAGCTGGGGCCGGGGGTGGGCAGGGCATTGGCCCGCACGGCGTCGGTACTCGGCGCCGATGCCGACTACCTGGACGAACAGGCGTCCCTGGCGTTCGACGCCGCCCTGGTGCCCGCGGCGTCGTCCAGCTCGTCGGTCGTGCTGGACGGTGCCGTCCTCCAGGGGACCCCGGCGGCACTGCGCCGACGCATGCTCGCGAAGGCATGTGTCCTCGCGGGCGGGGAGACGCCCACGTTCGAACGGTTGAGCGCGCTCGAGCAGTTCGCGCTCGGGTACGGGGCGGCCGGGCCGGTGCAGATGGCGGGTAAGGTGGCAGCGTGGCGGCACCGCTCGGACGCGACCCATGCGCGAGGGTGCCTCGAGCTGCGCGGTGAGCGCGGACCTCGCCCGCTGGAGACAAGTCCACCCACGAACGACCCCGGGAGTGCACAGTGAAGGCCGAACACGTCCACGACGACCTGAGCAACGTCCTGTTCACCAAGGAACAGATCGCGCAGAAGGTCCATGAACTCGCCCAGCAGATCGACCGCGACTACCACGGGCGGGACGTGCTGCTCGTGGGGGTGCTCAAGGGTGCGGTGATGGTCATGGCGGACCTCATGCGCGAGCTCGAGGGGCAGTACCCCATGGACTGGATGGCGGTGTCCTCCTACGGTTCGGGCACCAAGTCCTCGGGCGTGGTGCGCATCCTCAAGGACCTGGACACGGACCTGCACGGCAAGGACGTGCTGATCGTGGAGGACGTCATCGACTCGGGCCTCACGCTGTCCTGGCTGCGCACCAACCTGGAGTCGCGCGGACCCGCCTCGGTGGAGATCTGCACGCTGCTGCGCAAGCCCGACGCCGCCAAGACGGACATCGACGTGCGCTATGTGGGCTGGGACATCCCCAACGAGTTCGTGGTGGGGTACGGGTTGGACTTCGCGGAGCAGTACCGCAACCTGGACTGCATCGCCACGCTCGCACCGCACGTTTACGAGTGAGTCGCGCACGGACCCTCACGCCCAGCCAATGTCGGGCAGAGGCGTGTACCGTGGCCCAATCGTGTGCGCTGTGAAAGAACGGACCGCACGCACGGCGTCGCAGCGCCATTCGAAGCGATAGATTGTGCCATACACGTCACGGCCACCGTTCCCCACCCCTCCGCCCCATGGAGACAGGTGCACGAGCGGGCCGTGACGAAACGTGTCACGTCCATGGGAGGATCAACGGCTTGGCCACGGCAAAAAAACCCACGAGTTTCTTCAAGGGTCCACTCTTCTGGATCCTGCTGGCCATTGTGGTCCTGGTTCCCGTGGGCGCCAGCGTGTTCAGCCCCACGTCGTCCCGCGTGGACACCAACGTGGGTCTGGAACTGCTCAGGGACCACAAGGTCGACGAGGCCAAGATCTACGACGGCGAGCAGAAGGTGGAGCTCAGCCTCAGGGACGATCTGAA
Source organism: Kocuria sp. ICS0012 (assembly GCF_001665945.1). Lineage (NCBI taxonomy): Bacteria > Bacillati > Actinomycetota > Actinomycetes > Micrococcales > Micrococcaceae > Kocuria > Kocuria sp. ICS0012. Next base: position 19,510 of record NZ_LZMM01000078.1, read on the forward strand.
CCGGGACGGCCAGAACCTCGGTAAGGACGTGGAGTTCTTCTACGTCCAGCCCCGCGCGGAAGACGTCGTGCGGACCATGAACGACGCCCAGTTGAGCGGCTTCACGGACCAACCCGTGGAGAACAACTGGTTCCTGTCGCTCGTACGCTTCCTGCTCCCGTTCCTGATCATCCTGGGTATCTTCTGGTTCATCTTCGCCCGCATGCAGACCGGCGGGCAGGCCATGAAGTTCGGCCGGTCCAAGGCCAAGATGTTCAACAAGGAGAACTCCGAGGTCACGTTCGCGAATGTGGCCGGCGCGGACGAGGCCGTCCAGGAGCTCGACGAGATCAAGCAGTTCCTGGTGGAGCACGACCGCTTCACCGCTGTGGGTGCCAAGGTTCCCAAGGGTGTGCTGCTCTACGGCCCTCCGGGTACCGGCAAGACCCTGCTGGCCAAGGCCGTGGCGGGTGAGGCCGGTGTTCCGTTCTACTCGATCTCCGGTTCCGACTTCGTGGAGATGTTCGTGGGCGTGGGTGCGTCCCGCGTGCGCGACCTGTTCCAGCAGGCCAAGGAGAACGCCCCGGCCATCGTGTTCGTGGACGAGATCGACGCCGTGGGCCGCCAGCGCGGTGCCGGTATGGGCGGCGGCAACGACGAGCGCGAGCAGACCCTGAACCAGTTGCTCGTGGAGATGGACGGCTTCGACGCCAACACGAACGTGATCCTAATCGCGGCGACCAACCGCCCGGACGTCCTGGACCCCGCGCTGTTGCGCCCGGGCCGTTTCGACCGCCAGATCGGCGTGGATGCCCCCGACATGAAGGGCCGCGAGCAGATCCTGCGCGTGCACTCCCAGAACAAGCCGCTCGCGAACAACGTGGACCTGGCCTCCGTGGCCAAGCGCACGCCAGGGTTCACGGGTGCGGAACTCGCGAACGTGATGAACGAGGCCGCGCTGTTGACCGCCCGCTCCCACGCGCAGCTGATCGACGACCGCGCGGTGGACGAGGCGATCGACCGCGTGATCGCCGGCCCGCAGAAGCGTTCCCGCGTGATGAAGGAACTCGAGCGCAAGGTCACCGCGTACCACGAGGGCGGCCACGCGCTCGTCGCCGCGGCACTGCGTAACACGGACCCCGTCACCAAGATCACGATCTTGCCGCGCGGCCGCGCGCTGGGCTACACCATGGTGATGCCCTCGGACGACAAGTACTCCACGACCCGCAACGAGCTGTTGGACCAGATGGCCTACGCCATGGGCGGTCGCGCGGCGGAGGAGATCGTGTTCCACGACCCCTCCACGGGTGCGTCCAACGACATCCAGAAGGCCACGGACACCGCGCGCAAGATGGTCACCCAGTACGGGATGAGCTCGCGGATCGGCTCGGTCAAGATCGGCGGGGACAACTCGGACCCGTTCGTGGGCCGCGAGATGGGCTCGGGCTCCAAGGAGTACTCGGACCACACGCTGGCCGTCGTGGACGACGAGGTGCGGGCACTGCTCGACCAGGCCCATACCGAGGCACACCAGATCCTGCTCGAGAACCGTCCCGTCCTGGACCGCCTGGCCCTGGAGCTGCTCGAAAAGGAAACCCTCAACGAGGCCCAGATCCAGGAGATCTTCCGGGACGTCACCAAGCGGGACCTGCGCCCGGTGTGGCTTTCCGGGGAGGAGCGCGAGGTCTCCGACATCCCGCCGGTGGTCACGTCCGCCGAACGGGAGGAGGCCCGCCGCAAGAACCTCCAGGACCCCAGCACCATGGCACCGCAGGACCAGGCCGTGGCCGCCAAGCCGGAACACCCGCTCGAGGTGCCCGAGCACCAGGACCCACAGCCGGGGGCCGACGCCTCCGGCGCGGGCCCGGACGGGCCGTCCGGACAGGAACCGGGCGGTGTGCGGCGGGAGAACCCCTGATGCACGGCACCCACGAGGACGATCCGCACGAGCCGGTGTCGGGGTCCTACGCGGACTACGCCGATGCCCCCCAGCTCGATCCGACGGTCGACCAACCTCGGATCGCGGCCGCGGTGCGCGAGATCCTGTTGGCCGTGGGGGAGGACCCGGACCGCGATGGTCTGCGGGACACCCCGGCCCGGGTGGCACGCGCGTACGCCGAGGTCTTCGCGGGTCTGCACCAGGACCCCGCGGACCTGTTGGCCACGTCCTTCGACATCGGCCACTCCGAGATGGTGCTTGTGCGGGACATCCCGTTCTACTCCACGTGCGAGCACCACCTGGTGCCGTTCCACGGGCTCGCTCACGTGGGGTACATCCCGGGTCCGGAAGGCAAGGTCACGGGCCTGTCCAAGCTCGCGCGGCTCGTGGACCTCTACGCCAAGCGTCCCCAGGTCCAGGAGCGGCTCACCACGCAGGTTGTTGAGGCCCTGAGCGAGCACCTGCACCCGGCCGGCGCGATCGTGGTGATCGAGTGCGAGCACCTGTGCATGTCCATGCGGGGGGTTCGCAAACCCGGTGCCATGACCGTGACGTCGGCCGTGCGCGGTCAACTGCGTAACCCGGCAACCCGCGCCGAGGCCATGAACCTGATCCAGGCGGGGCACGCGCAATGAGCGCGCCGCACGACGCCGCGAGCTCGCCCGACGGCGTTCGGACCCACCATGCCGGGCCCGCTCGGCACGCGCTTGGCTGGGGTTCGTTCGACGCGCTGCCCACCGGACGCACACTCGTGATGGGCATCCTCAACGTGACCCCAGATTCGTTCAGTGACGGCGGTCGCCACGACACCGAGGCCGCGGCGGTGGCGCACGGGCTACTGCTCGCCGAACAGGGCGCGGACATCGTGGACGTGGGCGGGGAGTCCACCCGGCCCGACTCCGAACGGGTGGATCCGCGGGAGGAACAGCGGCGCGTGCTGGCCGTGATCCGCGAACTGAGCGACCGCGGCGTCGTCGTGAGCGTGGACACCCTGCACCCGGACACGGCCGAGGCCGCCCTGGATGCCGGGGCGCGCATCATCAACGACGTCTCCGGGACGAACCTGGACCCCCGCATGATCGAGCTGGCCGGGGGCCGGGGCGTGCCGTACGTGCTCATGCATTCGCGCGGGACCCCCCAGACCATGACGTCCCTCGCGGACTACGACGACACCGTGACCGAGGTGCTCGCCGAGCTCGAGCAGCTGCGGGAGCGCTGCCTCGCCGCGGGGATCCGCCCGGAGCACCTGATTGTGGACCCGGGGCTCGGCTTTGCCAAGGCGGGGGAGCAGAACTGGGAACTGCTGCGCGCCCTGCCCCGGCTGACCGGTCTCGGCAAGGTCCTGATCGCCGCGTCCCGTAAACGCTTCGTGGGCGCCCTGCTGGCCACGCAGGACGGACCGCGTCCCGTGGATGAGCGGGACACGGCCACGGCAGCCATCAGCGCACTGTCCGCGTTCGGGGGAGCCTGGGCCGTGCGCGTTCACGACGTCCCGACCACGGTGGACGCGGTGGCCGCGGCTCACGCGTGGCGCGGCGTCACCCCGCCCGTACTGCACCCCCGGGATATGGGAAACTGAGCCCGCCATGAACACACCCGCCCCTGACAAGAACCATCGCGATCGGATCACCCTCACCGGCCTGGGCGCGGTGGGCTACCACGGCGTGTTCGAGAAGGAACGCCGCAGCGGTCAGCCGTTCTTCGTGGACCTCGTGCTCTACGTGGACCTGCGACCGGCCGGGACCAGCGACGACCTCACCCGCACCGTGCACTACGGGGAGGTCGCGGAAATGGTGCGGGAGATCATCATCGGGACCCGGTTCCAGTTGATCGAGGCACTCGCGGAGGAGATCGCGCGGGCGCTCGTGGAGAATTTCTCCGCGGTGGCCGAGCTCGAGGTCACGGTCCACAAACCCAAGGCGCCGATCGACGTGACGTTCTCGGACGTGGCCGTGAGCATCCACCGCCGCCGAGGACACTACGAGGCGGGCGCGGACGGATGACGGCCCGGTGTGTTGTGGCCCTGGGGGCGAACCTGGGGGAGCGGTTGACGGTGCTGCGGCAGGCCGTGCGGACGCTGGACGCGACACCCGGGATCAGTGTCACGGCGAGCTCACCGGTCGTGGAGACCCGCGCGGTGGGTGGACCGCGGGACTCCCCGGACTACCTCAACGCGGTCGTGGAACTGCGTACCCGGCTCACGCCGTTCGAGGTGCTCGCGGTGTGCCAGAGCATCGAGGCCGAGCACGGTCGCACGCGTGACGTGCGCTGGGGGCCGCGCACCCTGGACCTGGACGTCGTGTGGTTCGAGGACGTCCACAGCGACGATCCGCGTTTGCAGTTGCCGCACCCGCGGGCCCACGAACGCGCGTTCGTGCTCGAACCGTGGGCCCTCATGGATCCGCGGGCCCACCTCGACGGCCGTCCCGTCCGCGAGCTGGCCCGTGAGGCCTCGGACTTCGCGGATCTGACCGTGACCGAGCACCGCGTGCGACCGGAGGTGGGGTTCCCGTGCGATACCTGAACGTGTTGTCCCTCGTGGCGGGGGGGGGGGGGGGGGGGGGGCGGGGGGGGGGGGGGGGGCGGCGGGGGGGGGGGGGCCCCCCCCCCCCCCCGAGGCCCTGAAGTCCGGGCCCGGGACGCGTTCT
>NZ_LZMM01000079.1:0-1076 GCF_001665945.1 Kocuria sp. ICS0012
CTGACCGCGGCGCACCGCGCGAACGCGCTGTTCGACGCACACCGGGACGACCCGGAGTTCGGGTATCGGTACCTGCACGAAGAGGCCGCCGAGGCAGGTCAGGTGATGGCCGGGCGGGCCGCGTGGTCGATCTGTTCGCAACAGGGCTGGTGGTCGGCGTTCGGCAAGAAACGCGCCAAGAACGGCAAGAGGCCCGGGCCGCCGGCCCACGAGGACCTATGTGCTGTGGTGGACGAGCACGGCAGGACCCGGCACGTCTTCACTGCTGAGGCCCCGAACCAGCTGTGGCTCACCGACATCACCGAGCACCGGACTGCTTGGATTCCAGCAGTCGTCGCAACACCTACAGAACCTACAGAAGAGGTGTCGCGGTGGCGGAGAAGAGATACATCGACGAGCAGAAGGAGGAGGTCGTCGTGGATCGGCGGCCCCGGGCGTTTCCCGTTCTTGCCGCGCTTCTTGTCGAACACGGACAACCACTGGTTGTCCCGGCAGATCCTCCACGCGGTCCGCTCGCACCTCTCTTCACCGGCCTCGCCGGCTTCGCCGACGAGGAACCGGTAGCCGAACTCGGGGTCATCGCGGTGGGCATCCAGTAGCGCGTTGGCGCGATAGGCCTCGACCAGCTCGGCCTGGGTGAGCTGGTGTTTGAGCCAGCGGTAGTAGGGCTGGCGGGAGAGCTTTGAGGACCCGCAGGGACACCACGACGGGAATGCCGTCAGCGGCGAGCTCGCTCACCAGCGGTGGGGGCACCTCCCGCTTGCAGGGAAAGAACCTTTTCCCGGCAGGTTCGCCTGAGACAGGTAGGCGGCCGCGCGGCGCAGGACCTCGTTCTCCTGCTCCAACAATCGGTTCCGGCGGCGGAGCTCGCGCAGCTCCGTGGAGTCTTCACGGGTCTTCCCGGGCTTGTTGCCGTCATCAATGTCGGCTTGGCGCATCCACTTGTTCAGCGTCATCTCGTGGACGCCGAAGTCCTTGACGATCTGAGCGAGGGTGACGCCCGCTTCACGGGCGCGCGCGACACGCACGACGTCGTCGCGGAACTGTTGAGGGCAGGGCTGCAGGGCTTAGGCACG
>NZ_LZMM01000080.1:0-14325 GCF_001665945.1 Kocuria sp. ICS0012
CCCGCCCCCCCCCCGCGACGCGGCCCCCCCAGACCCCGCGGCGCCCCCCCTGTCCCCCCCCCCCCCCCCCCCCCCCCCCCCCGGGCCGGGGGGCCCCGGGGGGGCCCCGCCCCCCCACCCGTATTCCAGTTCGGGGCGCCCGGGGGTGCCGTGTCGCGCCCGCCGCTCCACGGATCCCGCCGCGCACAGGTGCTCGAGGTAACGCCGCGCGGTCACGCGGGCCAGCCCCAGTTCACGGGCGAGCTCACCCGCGGAGTGGTAGTCGGGGGCCTCCCGCAGGAAGCCGGCGACCGCTTCGAGGGTGTCGGGAGCGAGACCCTTGGGCGGTGCGGGAGCGGGGTGAGCAACCAGGGCGGCGAAGATCCGGTCGAGCTCCGCTTGCTCGATCGCGGCGTCGTCCGGCGTGGCCGCCGCGAGCACCCGGTGGTAGGCGGCGTAGGCCTCGAGCTTGCGCCGCAGCTCGTCGAACGTGAACGGTTTCACGAGGTAGCCCACCACCCCCACCGCGGTGGCGTCCCGCACCGTGGCCACGTCCCGGTGTGCGGTGACGATCAGCAGGTCCACGGCCGCGCGCTGTGCTCGCAGGGCCCGGGCCACCTCGAGCCCGGAGATGTCCGGGAGCGTGAGGTCCAGCAGTACGAGGTCCACCGGGGTCGACGACGCCGCCCGCTCCCGCACCGCGCGCACGCCCCCCGTGCCGTTGCGCGCGACCCCTGCCACCTCGAATCCCGCGCAGCGGGCCACGTACTCGGCGTGCGCGGACGCCGTCAGGGCTTCGTCGTCCACCACGAGCACGCGGATCATCGGTTCTCCTTTCGATCGAGGGCGGGGTGCTGCGCGGGGATGTCCACCGAGAACACTGCGCCCGCCTCGTGGGACACCGTGAGTTCTGTACCCCAGCCCTCCACCGCCCGGCGCACGACGTCCAGGCCCACCCCGCGGGGTGCGTCCGTGGCGGGCTTGGTGGTGACCCCGGGGTCGAAGAGCCGCTCCCGGACGTCCGGTCGGATGCCGGGCCCGTTGTCGGCGACCGTGAGGTACACGAACCGCCCGTCTCGGGACGGGACGAGTTCCACCTCCACGGTGGGCGGTTCGTCGTCCGGACGTTCGTCCCGTTCGACATCGCTGACCGCATCCACGGCATTGTCGACGAGGTTGCCGAGGACGCTCACGAGCTCGGAGGGGTCCACGGCGAGCGGTGGCACCCGCTCGTGGGTCACGACCACGAGTTCCACGCCGCGTTCGTGGGCCGTGGCGGTCTTACCCGCGAGCAATGCCGCGACGTACGGGTCCTCGATCTCCCGGGCGGTCACACCCAATCGCACTGACCCCTCGAGGGTCGAGGCCGCGAATTCCCGGGCCTGGGGGTAGCGCTCGAGTTCGAGCAGCGAGACCACGGTGTGCATCCGGTTGGCGTGCTCGTGGGTCTGGGCGCGCAGCCCGGCGGCCATCGTGCGCACGGTGTCCAGCTCGCCGGACATCCTGCTCAGCTCCGTCTGGTCCTGGACCATCAGCACACGCAGCCCGGAGTCCTCCGAGACCCGGGTGCACGAGGCCACCAGGGTGCGTCCTGCCACGGTGCAGCGTTCGTCCGCGAACGTGCCCGCCCGGGCGAGCAGCTCGGCCACGGCCGGGGGCACGGGCTCGGCGGCGGGGCGGCGTCGTCGTCGGGCGATCCCGCGTGAACCCGAGAGACCGCGACCGCGTCGTGGGCTCCCGGGGCCGGAGCGGGCGTTGTCGTACGGCTCGAAGCGGGCGTCCTCCGGCGAGGAGCCGCGCTGCTCGCCGGGGGTGACGCCGAGCAGCTCACCGGCGCGCGTGTTGCTCAGCACCGGGCGGTCGGCGGGGTCCAGCAGCACGAGCCCCTCCCGTGCGCGGGACAGCACCGCGCGATTGAGAGCGAGACCGCGCACGAGAGATTCGGGGGAGCGCCCGTCCGTGACGCGGTTGAGGTAGCGCGCCACCAGGACGCAGACCACCGAGGCCGCCGCGAGCAGCGCACCCACGATCAGGGCGAGTCCTGGCAGCTCGTGGCGGCTCTCCGCGGCGATCCGGTTCACGAGCACCCCCGAGGACACGAGTCCGATGATGGTCCCGTCCCGGTCCCGCACGGGCGCGATCGTGCGCACGGAGGGACCCAGCCGACCCACCTCGGTCGCGGTGTGCACCTCGCCGTGCAGCGCCTGCGAACGGTCGCCCAGGTACTGCTGACCCACGAGGCCCTCGTCGTGGTGGGTGATCCGGGTGCCGTCCGGGGTCATGATCGTGATGAAGTCCACCGCGGTGTCCCGTTCGAGGGTGCTCGTCAACTCCTGCAGCCTCGGGTGGGGGTCGGAGGAGAGCAGTGCGTCCCGCACGAACGGATCGTCCACGAGTGTTCCCGTGGCCACCCGCGTGACCGCCTGGGCCTGCTCCGTGACCCGAGTGTGGGTCTGCCACACCATCACACCGGCCACCACGAGCGAGATGACCACCACGAGCCCCAACTGCAGGGCGAGGAAACGGCGGGCGAGGGACATGGCGGCTCCGAGCGAATGGTGCGGGTCGTACGGGCGGGCAGCGGGAGGTCCGCGGCGGGCACTGTGATCCCGGTCATGAACGATATGACCACAACGCGACGCGGGCGCGGATGGTGCGTGAGGCTGGTCACCATTCCACCACCGAACCACCTCCGATCCGTCAGGAGACACCATGTCAGACACGCGCGTCCGGGGCAGCGTCCCCGGGGGAGCCCGCGCCGCGGGCGCCGGTCCGCGGAAGAAGGACCGCACCCACTACCTCTACATCTTCGTGATCGCCGGCGTGGTGCTCGGCGCGCTGATCGGGTTGTTGTTCCCGGACGTCGGTGTGGCGCTGAAGCCGCTCGGCACGGGGTTCATCGCCCTGATTAAGATGATGATCGCACCGGTGATCTTCTGCACGATCGTGCTCGGGGTGGGGTCCATCGCCCACGCCGCCACGGTGGGCAAGGTGGGTGGGCTCGCGCTGACCTACTTCATCGTGATGTCCACGTTCGCGCTCGCGATCGGTCTGGTGGTCGGCAACATCGTCCAGCCCGGATCCGGACTGGACCTGGCCAACGCGCACTACGACTCCTCGGGGCTGGCCTCCGGGGGAGACCACTCGGCCGAGGGCGGTGCCGTGGGCTTCGTGCTGGGCATCGTCCCCACCACGCTGTTCTCCGCCCTGACCTCCGGGAACATCCTGCAGACCCTGCTGGTCGCGCTGCTCGTGGGCTTCGCACTGCAGGCCATGGGGGAGTCCGGCAAGCCCGTGCTCAAGGCCGTGACCTACATCCAGGCGCTCGTGTTCCGGCTGCTCATGATGGTCATGTGGCTCGCACCCATCGGTGCGCTCGGGGCGATCGCCGCGGTGGTCGGTGCCACCGGCATGAAAGCCATCGTGTCCATGATTGGGCTCATGCTCGCGTTCTACGTCACGTGCATCCTGTTCATCGTGGTGGTCCTGGGGTTGATCCTCAAGCTCGTCTCCGGGGTCAACATCTTCTCGCTCATGAAGTACCTGGCCCGCGAGTACCTGCTGATCTTCTCCACGTCCTCCTCCGAGGCGGCCCTGCCGCGGTTGATCGCCAAGATGGAGCACCTGGGTGTGTCCAAGCCGGTCGTGGGTGTGGTGGTGCCCACGGGTTACTCGTTCAACCTGGACGGCACCGCGATCTACCTGACCATGGGCGCGCTGTTCGTCGCGGACGCCATGGGCAAGCCGCTGGCGCTGGGGGAGCAGATCACGCTGCTGCTGTTCATGATCATCGCGTCCAAGGGTGCGGCCGGTGTCTCCGGCGCGGGCATCGCCACACTGGCCGCCGGCCTGCAGTCCCACCGCCCGGACCTCGTGGACGGCGTGGGGTTGATCGTGGGGATCGACCGCTTCATGTCCGAGGCCCGCGCCCTGACCAACTTCTCCGGTAACGCGGTGGCCACCCTGGTGCTGGGCACGTGGGTCAAGCAGGTGGACAAGGACCGGGTGCGCCGGGTGCTCTCGGGTGCCGAGCCCTTCGACGAGGAATCCCTCACGGTGGACCCGCACGGCTCCCCGACCGCCCCGGAGCAGGCCCTCGAGGGACATCCGGAATCCCGGCCCGTGACCCCGCGGGAGCACTGACTCCCCAGGTCACGCCGCCGAGCCCCCGTACCGGGCCCCACCGTCACCGCGGTGGGGCCCGGTGCATGTCCACGTTCGTGCGGGGGAGCGCAGCTGGTACCGGTCGGGTGCACCCCCGGGCGGTAGGGTAGGGCGTTGAGACTTGAACGGACGCCCAGGAAGGAAGGCTGTCGCCCGTGAGCAACGCCAGTGATGAGACGCCCCAGCAGAACCCGGCGTCGGACGCCGTAGGCCCCACCGGCCGCCCCGTGCGGACCTTCCCGGACCCGCCCGAGCTCACGGAACACGGCCCCGCCCGCATCATCGCGATGGTCAACCAGAAGGGCGGGGTGGGTAAGACCACGTCCACGATCAACCTGGGGGCCGCGCTCGCCGAGCTGGGGCGCAAGGTGCTGCTCGTGGACTTCGACCCGCAGGGCGCGCTGTCCGCGGGCTTCGGGTCCAACCCCCACGAGCTGGACCTGACCATCTACAACGTCATGATGGACCGTTCCGTGGACGTGTGGGATGTGGTGCAGCAGACCCATGTGGAGAACGTGGACCTGTTGCCCGCCAACATCGACCTCTCCGCCGCGGAGGTCCAGCTCGTGACCGAGGTGGCCCGCGAGCAGGTGCTCGCGTCCGCGCTGCGCAAGGTCGAGGACTACTACGACGTCATCCTGATCGACTGCCAGCCATCCCTGGGGCTGCTCACGGTCAACGCGCTCACGGCCTCCCACGGCGTGATCATCCCGCTGATCTGCGAGTTCTTCGCGCTGCGCGCGGTCGCACTGCTCGTGGATTCGATCTCCAAGGTCCAGGAGCGGATCAACCCCAAGCTGCAGATCGACGGTGTGCTGGCCACCATGTTCGACTCCCGCACCCTGCACTCGCGCGAGGTCATCGCGCGCATCGTGGACGCGTTCGGGGACAAGGTCTTCGACACCGTCATCAAGCGCACCGTGAAGTTCCCGGATGCCACCGTGGCCGCGGAGCCGATCCTCAACTTCGCGAGCAACCACCCCGGTGCCGAGTCCTACCGTCAGCTCGCGCGCGAGCTGATCTCGCGCGGCGGGGCGCCGTGATCCCCACGCACTCGTGAGCACCGTCGAGCGCGAGGCGAACGCGGCGTCGGGTGGGTCCTCCGGCGAGCCGTCGGACGCGCCGTCCGGGGCGGCCGCGGGTTTCACCGTGGCGCTCGAGAACTTCCAGGGTCCGTTCGACGTCCTGTTGTCCCTGATCGCCAAGCACGAGATGGACATCACCCAGGTGTCCCTGTCCGCGGTCACGGACGAGTTCATCCAGTACGTGCGAGAGTTGCAGGAGATCGCCTCGCCCAAGGCGCTCGACGAGGCGAGCGAGTTCCTCGTGGTCGCGGCCACCCTGTTGGATCTCAAGGCGGCGCGCTTGTTGCCGCGCGGCGAGGTCGAGGACGAGTACGACGTCGAACTGCTCGAAGCGCGCGACCTGCTGTTCGCACGCCTGCTGCAGTACAAGGCGTTCAAGGAGGTCGCGGGGCAGCTCAACGCGCGCTTCGCCGCGGAGTCCGTGCGGATCCCGCGCCACGTGGACCTGGACCCCGCGGTCGTCACGGCCCTGCCGCCGCTCATGTGGACGCTCACACCCGATCAGCTCGCGCACCTGGCCGTCGTGGCGCTGGACCCCGAGCGGCACGTCCCGGAAGAGGTCGACGTCGCTCACCTCCACGGCGCGCGGGTGCGGGTCGCGGACGAGGCCGAGACGATCGCCGAGGCGCTGCGGGACGGCGAGGAACACACGTTCCGGTCGCTGATCGCGGACGCGACGTCCACGCTCGTGATCGTCGTGAGGTTCCTGGCCCTGCTCGAGATGTACCGAGACCGGGTGGTGCGCATGCGCCAGGACGAAGTGCTCGGACCCCTGCTCGTGCGCTGGGACGGCTCCGACGACTGGACCGCCGAGTCCCTGAGCAGCGAGTACACGGGCGCGGAGGCGGATCCGGCGGCGAGCGCCGGGGAGCAAAACCTGGGAGAATGATTCCCGCACAGGATCGGTGTGAACCGTACCGAAGGAGATGATGAGCGCGTGGCGGAACCCAGCCCCGCACGACCCCCCAATGTCGACATCGTCGACACCCACGACTCGGAACAGCCCACAGGGCTCGACGACGCGCAGTTGTATTCGGCCCTGGAGGCCGTGCTCATGGTGGCCGCGGCCCCCGTGCAGCTCGAGGAGTTCGCGCGCGTCACGGGCGAGCCCGTGCACCGGGTACGCAGCGCCTTGGAACACCTCAAGGCCGACTACGACGGCGTGATCGGAAACACCCCGGCGCACTCACCACGGGACGGCGCCGCCGGATATGATGGACGGTCGGCCTCCCGTGACGACACGGTGCCCGCCGCCCGCGTGCGTGGTTTCGAACTGCGCGAAGTGGCCGGCGGGTGGCGAATCTACTCCCGCAGCGAGCATGCGCAGCTCGTCACGGACTTCGTGGTGGAGGGCAGCAGCTCGCGGTTGTCGCAGGCCGCCCTGGAGACCCTGGCCGTGGTGGCCTACCTGCAACCGGTCTCCCGTTCCCGTGTCTCGGCGATCCGCGGCGTGAACGTGGACGGCGTGGTACGCACCCTGGTGCAGCGCGGGCTGCTTACGGCCCACGAGCGCGAGGAGGCCACGGGCTCCGTCTTGTACTCCACCACCCCGCTCTTCCTGGAAAAACTCGGTCTCGGCTCGCTGGACGAGCTCCCGGACATCGCACCCCTGCTGCCGGGAACCGACCAACTTGACGACATAGAGGACTGATCGACGCATGGCACAATCACGCAACAACCCATCCCGCGGCGGGGGAGCCCGCGGCCCCCAGGGTCGCGGCAAGGGCTCCAAATCCGGGCCCAAGGCCGGCTTCCGCTCGGGTCCCGGTAAGGCCTCCGGATCCCGCTCGGGCGACGCAGCCGGGCGCGGCTACTCCAAGGGCCCGGGTGCCGGGCGCGGCAAGGCGGCGGGCAAGCCCAAGGCCGCGGCGTCCCGCAAGGGACCCCAGAAGCCCCGCGCGTTCGCGGGCGTGGACAAGTACGAGCGCCGCGCGGCGGCGATCAAGGAGCACGGCCCGCACCGGCGTCGTCGTCCCAAGAACCCGCCCGTGGACCGGCTGGAGGTGCACGACGAGAACGGCGTGCGGCTGCAGAAGCTCATGGCCCAGGCGGGTGTGGCGAGCCGGCGCGTGTGCGAGGAGATGATCCAGGACGGGCGCGTGTCCGTGGACGGTGAGATCGTCACCGAGCTGGGCGTGCGCGTGGATCCTGTGCTGCAGGCCGTGCACGTGGACGGGATGCGCATCCAGACCGACGAGAAGCTCGTCTACTACGCGTTCAACAAGCCCACCGGTGTGGTCTCCACCATGGAGGACCCGGACGGCCGGCGCTGCGTGAGCGACTTCCTGGACCCTCGCAAGCACGAACGCGTGTTCCACGTGGGCCGCTTGGACGTGGAGACCGAGGGTCTGCTGCTGCTCACCAACGACGGCGAGCTCACCAACCGCCTGACCCACCCCTCCTACGAGGTCCCCAAGACGTACCTGGTCCAGGTGCACGGGCCCGTGGAGAAGGGCGTGGGCAATCAGATGAAGCAGGGCATCCGGCTCGAGGACGGCGATGCGAAGGTGGACGACTTCCGCCTTGTGGACTCCACCCCCGGGCACGTGCTCATCGAGGTGGTGCTGCACTCCGGGCGCAACCGGATCGTGCGCCGCATGTTCGACGCCGTGAACCACCCCGTGGAGAAGCTCGCGCGCACCCACGTGGGCCCCATTGCGATCGGGGACCAGCGCCAGGGCACCGTGCGCAAGCTCTCGCACACCGAGGTGGGCAACCTCCTCGCGTCCGTGGGGATGTGATCGTGGTTCCCGTGACAGCATCCACGACCGGACCGGTGCTGGTCATCGGTTCCGGTCTGCTCGGGGCGAGCATCGGCCTGGGCCTGCGGCACCTGGGTGTGAGCGTGTACTTGCGGGACTCCTCGCCCACCACGGAGGCCGTGGCCCAGGACATCGGCGCGGGGCGCAGCGTGCGCGCCGCGGACGGGGACGTGCCCGAGCCCGTGCTCGTGGTGGTCGCGGCCCCTCCGGACGTCGTGGCCGAGCTCGTGGTGCAGGCACTGACCGATCACCCGGGTGCCACGGTGCTGGACATCGCCTCCGTCAAGGCCCCCATCCTGGCCGCCGTCACGGCCTCCGGTGCGGACCTCACCCGGTACGTGGGGACCCACCCCATGACCGGGCGGGAGAAGTCCGGGCCCGTGGCCGCGCGCGGGGAGTTGTTCACATCCATGCCGTGGGTGATCTGCCCCGGTCCTGAGACCGGTGCGGGCGCCATCACGGCGGCGAAGAACCTCGCGGTGGACCTCGGCGCCACGATCACGGTGTTGGACCCCACCGAACACGACGAGACCGTCGCGCTGATCTCCCACGTACCGCAGGTGATGTCATCCCTGCTGGCCTCCCGGTTGCAGGACACCCCGCTGCACCACCTGTCCCTCGCGGGGCAGGGGTTGCGGGACACCACCCGGATCGCGGGCTCGGACCCCGGTCTGTGGGTGCAGATCCTCTCCGCGAACGCCCGGCCCGTGGTGCGCTCGCTGTACGAGGTGCGCGAGGACATCGAACGTCTCATCGCCACGCTGGAGGACCCGGCGGCGGACGGTGCGCGACTGGACATTGCCCAACTCATGGCCGAGGGCAATGCGGGCCAGGCGCGGATCCCCGGCAAGCACGGCGGGGCACCGCGGGCCTTCGCGACCTTCACCGTGGCCGTGGACGACACCCCCGGGACCATTGCCAAGTTGCTCACGGAGATCGGGGAGATCGGGGTCAATCTGGAGGACCTGCGCCTGGAACACTCACCCGGGCAACCGGTGGGTCTGGTCGTGGCCTCGGTGGATCCCAACCGCCGGGAAGGCCTCGTGGACGAGCTGCAGGAACGCGGCTGGAAGGTGGTGCAGTGATGAACGCATGGGACACGAACGCGCGACTCGTGGTCGCGATCGACGGGCCCTCGGGCTCCGGGAAGTCCTCGGTGTCCAAGGAGGTGGCCCGCCGCTTCGACCTGGCCTACCTGGACACGGGAGCCATGTACCGCGCGGTGACCTGGTGGTGCCTCGAATCCGGGGTGGATCTCACCGATCCGCAGGCCGTCACGGCCGCAACCGAGACCGTCCCCCTGGAGATGGGCACCGATCCCCACGAGGAACGGATCACGGTGGCCGGGCAGAACGTGCGCACGGCGATCCGCGGTAACCGGGTCACGGACCACGTCTCTGCGGTCTCCACGACCATCCCCGCCCGCGAGGTCCTGGTGCGCATGCAGCAGGACATCATCCGGGACAGCGGGTACCGGATCGTGGCCGAGGGCCGGGACATCACCACGGTCGTGGCCCCGGACGCCCAGGTGCGGATCCTGCTGACCGCCTCGGAAGCCGCGCGGATGGCGCGGCGGGGCAAACAGGTGGGCGCAGCGGCGTCGTCGGACCTGGAGGCCCGTGTGGTGGGCAGGGACGCCAAGGACTCCACCGTGGTGAACTTCACTACGGCGCAGGACGGTGTGCACCTGCTCGACTCCTCCGAACTGACCATGGAACAAACGGTGCAGGGCGTGATCGACCTGATCATCCGCGCCACCACACACGACGGGGCGCTCGCCGCGCCTCACGACACGGGCGCCAACGCCCCCGAGGAAGCGAGGTAACCATGAGCGCATCGGACGAGCCCACGGTGGACTCCTACGAACAGTCCGTCCTGGGCGGGGGCAACGAGGACATCTCCCAGCGCCTGGCCGCGATCGACGACGCCGAGGCCGAGGCCCGTGCGCAGGCCCTGCGCGAAGGGCTGGCCGACTACGAGCTGGACGATGAGGACGCCGCGCTACTCGCGGACTGGGTCGACGGCGACGACGAGCGGGACGCCCGCCGCCCCGACCCCGTGGTGGCCGTGGTCGGCCGGCCCAACGTGGGCAAGTCCACACTGGTCAACCGCGTGATCGGGCGCCGCGAGGCCGTGGTCGAGGACACCCCGGGCGTCACGCGCGACCGCGTGTCCTACAAGGCGGAGTGGAACGGGAAGAACTTCACCCTGGTGGACACCGGCGGGTGGGAGCAGGACGCCAAGGGCATCCACAAGCGCGTGGCCGATCAGGCGGAGCTGGCCGTGGAGAACGCGGACGCCGTGCTGCTCGTGCTGGACGTGACCGTGGGGGTCACCGCGACCGACGAGGCCGTGGTGTCCATGCTGCGGCGCGTGACCAAGCCGATCATCGTGGTGGCCAACAAGGCGGATTCCCCGCAGCTCGAGATCGAGGCCATCGCGCTGTGGTCCCTGGGCATGGGGGAGCCGTTCCCGGTCTCCGCGCTGCATGGCAAGGGCTCTGGCGACGCGCTGGATGCCCTCGTGGCGGCGCTGCCCGAGTACTCGGAGGTGGCCGAGGCCGAGCTCGAGGGTGGACCGCGCCGCGTGGCCCTGATCGGGCGGCCCAACGTGGGCAAGTCCTCCCTGCTGAACAAGCTCGCCGGTTCCGAGCGCGTGGTCGTGGACGAGACTGCCGGCACTACGCGTGACCCCGTGGACGAAATCGTGATGCTCGGCGGGGAACCGTGGCGTTTCATCGACACCGCCGGCATCCGCCGCCGCGTGCACCTGCAGCAGGGGGCGGACTTCTACGCGTCGCTGCGCACCCAGACCGCTCTAGAACGCGCCGAGGTGGCCGTGGTGCTGCTCGCCGTGGACGAGGTGCTCTCCGAACAGGACGTGCGCATTCTGCAAATGGCCGTGGACTCGGGCCGCGCGCTGGTGCTCGCGTTCAACAAGTGGGACACCCTGGACGACGAGCGCCGGTTCTACCTGGAACGCGAGATCGAACGGGATCTGGCCCACGTGTCCTGGGCTCCCCGGGTGAACCTCTCGGCCAAGACCGGGTGGCACAAGGACAAGCTGGTCCCGGCGCTGCACACCTCCCTGGACTCCTGGGACCGCCGCATCCCCACCGGGCGGCTCAATGCGTTCCTGGGCGAGATCGTGGCGGCCCACCCGCACCCCGTGCGCGGTGGCAAGCAGCCCCGGATCCTCTTCGGGACGCAGGTGGCCTCCCGGCCGCCCAAGTTCGTGCTGTTCACCACCGGGTTCCTGGACCCCGGTTACCGCCGGTTCATCCAGCGTCGGATCCGTGAGACCTTCGGTTTCGAGGGCACCCCGCTGGAGGTCACCATGCGGGTGCGGGAGAAGCGCCAGCGCAAGCGCTGAGTGGTTGCCCCTACTGGCTCGGTTTCCATTCGGCGCGGGCGGCTCGCGAGTCGCTCGCGCCGATGTGAAATTCGGGCAGGGTTGGGGTAATGTAACTCGGGTGTTCGGGGCCGGAAACGGTGTCGAACACGGTCGCGGGATGTGGCGCAGCTTGGTAGCGCACTTGACTGGGGGTCAAGGGGTCGCAGGTTCAAATCCTGTCATCCCGACAGAAAAGCCCAGGTGAGAGCAGGTTTCTCACCTGGGCTTCATCATGTCCGGCGGTCGTTTTTCGTGGTCCCCTTCTGGTCCCCCCGGCGCTCTCGCCGGCGGTCACCTGTGGCCGAACGGAGCGCCTTGAACCCCTTCCTTCACCGGACGGGGCACGGTCCGCGGCCGCAGCGTCGAGTACAGCGTGGGATTCGCGATCACCGGAAAGCTCCGCGATGCCATCGATCTGGTCCCGAAGAAGGTCTGGACCCCAGCACTCGATGCCGACGGCGGCGTTCGTGAGGGCGGCGACGTCGCCGAGCTGACCGGCCTCATCGACCCGAAGGTTCTCGCCAAGTGGCTAGCCGGGATGCGGGTGATCGTGCGCCGCGAACGCCCCCACCCCGGCGCGCAACTGTCTCTGTTCGAGGAACGCGACGGCTGGCGCTACGAAGCCTTCGTCACCAACACCACGGCGGCCAGCTCGCCTTTCTCGAGGCCCGGCACCGGGCCCATGCACGGGTGGAGGACCGCATCCGCCGCGCCAAGGACAGCGGCCTGGGACGGTTTCCGTCGCGGGAGTTCAACATCAACCAGACCTGGCTGATGATCACCCAGATCGCGGCCGACCTGACCGCGTGGACCCGCCTGCTCGGCTGCATCGGCGACGCCGCCACGTTGGCAACCTGCGACCCGAAGGCGCTGCGCTACCGATTCCTCCACGTGCCCGCCCGACTCGCTCACAGCGCACGCCGACGTCGCCTTAAGATCCCGGAGTCGTGGCCCTGGGCAGCCGCGATCGTCGCGGTCTTCGCGCACATCGCCGCTATCCCGCAACCGGCCTGAGCTGGCCCGTGCGCCCCCGACATCACCACCCGGAGAACCGCAGCAAGGCAGCGCCAGCGAGCCCGTCGTCGTACCCGCAGTCACTCCGCGCACGGGCGTACTCGACCACACGGCTCCGACACGATCCCGACCGCCGTCATGAAAGACCGGGGCTAGCCCTGGGCCTCGCCGAGGCGCGCTTCGGGCGTGAGCTCGGCGCGGAGACCGCCGCCGGTCGCAGCCCGGGCAAGAGCGCGACCCAGCGCAGGTGCCTGCTTGAACAAATTGTGACCGGCCACGAAGAAGACAGAGCCTGCCTCCCACACGGCCACGCCGTCCTCACTCCACGGGAGGTCGGTCACCCAGCAGTGGAGGAAGTCGCGCGGCTCTGGGTGGAGACCGGGCAGCGCCCGTGTCACGTATTCGCGTGCGCGTTCGTCCAGCGATCGAATCGCCGCCGGGTCGATGAAAGTTCCGTCGTCGCGGACGCCGACGGTGTCGCTGAGTCCGACCGAATAGCTGCTGTTGCCCGGTAGCGGCGTCGCGTAGACGCCGACTTCGCCGAAGACGCCGCTGCTGTCCTGCAGGCACGCGACTCGTGTCGGGGCGGCGGCTTTCACGTCGAAGGTCAGCCGTACGTGTGCGGCGAGACGAACCGGCAGCGACAGGCCCACGCTGCGTGCCAGGCGGGCGGTTTCGCGGCCGGCGCACACGACCACCTTGGAGTAGACAGCCCGGTCGGTGACGCTGCGCACCTCGACCGTCCCGTCGGCGCGGGGATCGATGGAGATGACCTCACCGGTGGTGATCGCATCTGCGAGAGCACCCGTGAGTGCCGTGATCGCGGCGCGGGTGCGGATCGCGCCGCCCGACTCGTCGAGCACCGCTGGCCCCGAGTACCCAGCGAGCAGCGGCATCCGCTGGGCGACCTCGGCCGCGTCGATCTCGTGCGCTTCCACGCCGCCGACCTGGTCGAGCACCCGCAGCCGCGCCAGGGCGCTGTCTCCGATCGCCAGGACACCGTCTGATGAGACCAGCTCGACGTCGAAGTGTTCGGCCCACTCATCCCATACGCCGCGGCTTTCGCGCGCGAAAGCGACCAGTCGCGGGTCGTCATGGGCATGCCGGAAGATCCGCGACTCGCCTGCGGACTGACCCGTCCCGGGCAGACCAGCCTCGTACAAGCGCACCGGCACGCCCTGCTCCCGCAGCGCGTACGCCGTGGACAGACCGACGATCCCGCCCCCGATCACTGCTACCTCGGGTGAACGCGTCGTGGCAACGCCGTCGTCAGTTCCTGTCATCGCGGTTCCTCGATCCGTTGGTGATTAGCGATAGGCCGCAAGAGAAGGGGCCGCTGCCACGACGTCAGCGGGCTGTGTAAGCCCGAAGTCACCGCGCGCAACGACCCCTCCTCTCTGGGCCAGTACTCCCGGTCTGTGGTGTCAGGCGGGGAGTTTGGAGCCCAGGACGTCCAACTTCTCGATCGTGGGCTCGCTGAACAGTTTGCCGGTCTGCTCGCCGAGAGCGGTGGCAACTGCGCCGGACAGGTGCGCGTCGCGGCCATCGTCATCGGGGAACACGTCGAAGATCCCGAAGGAGGATGGGCCGAGACGGATCGCGAACCATGCGACGGTGGCCGGTTCCTCCTCGACGAGCCCTCGCCCGATGCCGAGGAATTCCTGGACCTCGTCTTCCTTGCCGGGCAGGGCCTCCAGCCTGACAAGCAGTCCCTTAGTCACGCTCATGACATCACCTCTTCCCGGGTCGAATTGCTCGCAAATTTCGCCCCCATCGTATCGCAGAACGCAGGCAGGTCATCGGGCGAGCGGCTGGTGATCAGGTTCCCGTCCACCACGACGTCCTGGGCCGCCCCCGGCATCTCGGGGAACGTTCACAGTGTTCTCACGTGAAGGGACGCTGCTGCACGACGCGGAGAAGAGGTGCCA